>JAKFYL010000159.1 GCA_021730845.1 Planctomycetota bacterium
AGGCTGGGGGGCTGGGCGCAGTTGGCTCCCGGCCCCCCAAGAAGGCACTTCGGCAGGGCAGCGACCAGCCTTGAGCCCCAAGGGATCGGGCAGGACCGGCAGGCCCAAGGACACGTCCCGCGGGCGAATTTCTAGGCACTCCTGGCGACTCTCCGCGCGCGTACGCTCGGCAGCGGGCCTAGCTGGCGAGTGTCTTTGGGGATGGGCACTGCTACCTTCTCGCTTCCATGAAACCCACCCGAACACCCGCCTTGGCTGCTCTCTTGATGGTTTGTCCCCTGATTGGCTGCCACGCCGGCAACGAACATGCGCACAGCGCGACGACGCATGACTCGGCCCTGGTCCTGGCTGCCAGCCAGTTCCTGGCCGAGTACGACGCCAAGTTCCAGGGCTTGTACTTGGCTTCCGGCGAAGCGGACTGGGCCCAGAACACGCACATCGTCGCCGGAGACACAACAGGCCAGGAACGATCGCGCGCGGCCAAGGAGGCGCTGGCTGCCTTCACGGGCAGCACCGAGGTCATCGAAAGGGCGCGCCAGTTCTTGCACTCCAAGAAACAGTTGCCTGAAGGCATCGTACGCCAGTTGGATGCGGTGCTGTTTGCCGCGGCGAGCAATCCGCAAACGGTGCCGGAGCTGGTGCAGCGCCGCATCGCGAAGGAGACGGCGCAGACCGACACATTGTACGGCTACAAGTTCCACTTGGACGGCAAGGAAATCACGCCCAACGAGATCGACCAGGGGCTGCGCGAGGAAACCGACGAAAAGCGCCGCCGCGCGCTGTGGGAAGCCTCGAAGGATATCGGCGTGGCGCTCAAGCCGGGATTGATCGAGTTGCGCGCTCTGCGCAACGACACGGTGCGCGCCCTAGGCTACCCCGATTTCTTCTCCTACATGGTCAGCGAGTACGGCATGACGACCAAGGAGATGTCCAAGCAAGTCGATCAACTCAACCGCGAGTTGCGCCCGTTGTTCGCGCATCTGCACACCTACGCGCGGCACGAGCTGGCCAAGAAATTCCAAAGCCCCGTGCCCGATTTGATCCCCGCCCATTGGCTGCCCAATCGCTGGGGTCAGGACTGGTCCGGTCTGGTCGAAGTGCAAGGTTTCGACTTGGATGCCGCCATCGTCCCCAAGGGTGCAGTCTGGGTCGTCGAGCAAGCGGAGCGTTTCTACGTCAGCCTCGGTTTCGACGAGCTGCCGCAGAACTTCTGGCAGAACTCCTCGCTGTATCCCGTGGCCAAGGACGCCGGGTATTTGAAGAACACCCACGCTTCGGCCTGGCACATGGACCTCGACCAAAACGTACGCTCGCTGATGAGCGTCGAACCCAATACGGAGTGGTACGAAACGACGCACCACGAGCTCGGGCACATCTACTACTACATGTGCTATTCCACGCCCAGCGTGCCGTTGCTTCTGCGTCAGGGCGCCAATCGAGCGTTCCACGAGGCCGTGGGTTCGCTCATGGGCCTGGCTGCCATGCAGCCGCGTTTCGTGGCCGCGGTGGGACTATCGACCGAGGGGGCGCCGGCCGTGGATCCGATGCAACTGCTGCTGAAAGAGGCACTCAATTACGCCGTGTTCATTCCCTGGTCGGCGGGCACCATGTTCCAGTTCGAGAAGGAACTGTACGCCGGAGAACTAGACCCTTCGCGCTGGAACCAGCGCTGGTGGGAACTGGCCGCGCGCTACCAAGGCATCGCACCCCCCGCGCCGCGCGGCGAGAGCTATTGCGATGCAGCCACCAAGACCCACATCAACGACGATCCGGCCGGATACTACGACTACGCGCTCAGTTACGTGATCTTGTTCCAGTTGCACGACCACATCGCCCGCAATGTGTTGCGCCAAGATCCGCGCGACTCCAACTACTACGGGCGCAAGGAGGTCGGCGAGTTCCTGCGCACGATTCTGGCGCCGGGGGCCAGTGTCGATTGGCGCGTATTGCTGCGGGAAGCAACCGGCAGCGGGCTTTCGACTGAGCCCATGTTGCGCTATTTCGAGCCGCTGATGGCCTGGCTCGAGCAGGAGAATCGCGGGCGCCGGATGACTTTGGCTCCCCTCTGACGATCGCTCGTCGGAACTCCGGGACATTCTTGCTTGGCCTCGACATTCTTCTCCAAGGCGCCACTGCCCTCGCGCAGGGGTTGGCACTTGGCGCTCGTCGCGGTGGCCTTCGCGGTCGCGAGTTCGGTTCTTGGCGCGGGGCGCTTTGCGGGCATCGACTTCTACCAGTTCTGGACAGTGGGCCAGGCCGCGCGCGAATTCCGCGGCCAGGACGTGTACTCCAGCGAAGCCCGCCAGACCCTGGGAGCAGAGTACGCGCGCCGCTCGCTGGCGGACGTCAAGCCTGGCGCCGGTCCGCAAGAGTTGCCGCCGCGCGCGCTGGCGGCCGGACAGCGTCAAGTATTGGAGACGTACTCAACGCCCTGGCTGTACACGCTGTTTGGGGCCTTTTCCAGCGGTGAGTACGGACTCGACAAGCGCCGCTTCCAATGGCTTTCGACCCTGGCGCTCGCACTTGGAGTGCTGGCCATGGCGCGCGCGGCGGGCGCGTCGCCCGAAGGCGCCAGTTTGATGGCCGTGCTGGCCCTGACCGCCTTCGCGCCGAGCGATTCCTGCAGCCGCGTGGGCAATGTGAATCGCTTGCAACTGGGCGGTCTGGCCTTGGCGCTTTGGAGCCTCGCCGGCGCAGCACGCGCACGCGCGTTGGTGGGCGGCGCGGTGCTCGGCCTGCTCGCCGCTTTCAAGCCCAATTTGGCCTTCGCGCCCGTGGGGCTGGGAATCGGGTGGGTCGCGACGGCGAATTGGGCGCGACTGGTTTGGACGGCGCTGGGTGTCTTGGTTGGCTTGGGCCTTTCCTTCGCGGGTTCGAGTTGGTGGTTTGGTTCGGCAAACGCCTGGCCCCGTTGGAGCGGCGTGCTGAGTGAGTTGATGCAGCGTTACGACAGCCCGATCGCCAAGGGCAATCTTTCGCTCGTAAGGGCGCTGGAGTCGCTGGGCGTCACACTCTCTTCGAATGTCTTGCTGATTTGTCTGTGGCTGTGCCTGATCTTGTGTGTTTGGCTGGGACGCGCAGGCCTGCGTGCGCGTCTGGCCGGCAGCGCTGCATCGCGCGGCTCTGCGCAACTCCTACTCGTCGGCGCAAGCTTGGCGATCTCGGTGCTGGCGGTCGATTTGGCCTGGCTGCACTACTTCGTGCTGCTGTTGCCGCTGGGGCTGGAGCTATGTTTTGAGACCTCCGGCCTGCGCCGGACCATGGTCGTCCTGGCGCTGAGCCTGCTTTCGCTGTACGTTCCGCGCGCTTTGTTTGGGTTTGCCGAAAACAGCCCGCCCGCGGCGTGGTGCGCCAGCGGCGGCGCTTTGCTCCTGTTTGGATTGGCCCTGCACGCACTCGCCAGGGGCGGCAGGGGACTTGCACGCAGCGCGGCGCAGCTTGCTACCGGCCCCATACAGGACGCTGAGCGGTAGCTCCAAGCATGTACGCAGGCAAGAAAGTGGTCGTGGTGATGCCGGCTTACAACGCCGCGGCGACCTTGGAGCGTACCCACGCCGAGGTCATGGCCCAGGGCGTGGTCGACCGCGTGATCTTGGTCGATGACCACAGCCGCGACGAAACGGCGCGCATCGCGCGCGGCTTGCCGGCCACTCGCGTGGCCGTGCACGAAAAAAACCTGGGCTACGGCGGCAACCAAAAGACTTGCTACCGCCTGGCGCTCGAGGAAGGTGCGGACATCGTGATCATGGTGCACCCGGACTACCAGTACACGCCCCTGCTCATCGTGGCCATGACTTCCATGATTGCCAGCGGCTTGTACGAAGTCGTGCTCGGTTCGCGCATCTTGGGCGGCCGCGCATTGAAGGGCGGGATGCCGTTTTGGAAGTACGGATCCAACCGGCTGCTCACGGCGTTCGAGAACCTATGCCTTTGCGCCAAGCTCTCGGAGTATCACACGGGGTACCGGGCCTACTCGCGCCGCGTTCTGACCGAAGTTGCGTGGCAGAACAACTCGGACGACTTCGTGTTCGACAACGAAATGCTGGCCCAGATCGTCTGGGCGGGGCACACCATTGCGGAAGTCAGTTGTCCGACGAAGTACTTCCCCGAAGCTTCTTCGATCAACTTCCAGCGCAGCTTGCGCTACGGACTGGGATGCTTGTCGGTAGCGCTGCGCTTTCGCTTGTCGAAGTGGGGGCTGGTGCGTTCGCGCTTGTTTCCTGGCTCGGGCGCCCATTGACCCCCTAGCTTGCTCACAGTTTGGCCGGGTTGCGCGGCAAGGTGTCTTCCAAATCGGCCACCTCGTACAGGAAGGCGGCGATCACGCCGGCGCCCAGGGCGAGTTCGCGCGGGTGCACCTTGTCGATCGTGTCCAGGCGCGTGTGGTGCAAGTCGAAATAGCGTTGGCTGTCGGGCACGAAACCGACCGTAATCACGCCTTCGGCGGCTAGCACTCCGATGTCGGCTCCCCCGGGGCCCGGCTGAAGGGTATCGGCTCCATAGGGTTCGAACTGGCGCGCGATCTTGGTCAGTTCCTTGAGAGCGCTGGCGGCGGCGTCGGTTTGGAAACCGCGCGGAGCAAAACCGCCGCGATCCGATTCCAGGGCCAGCATGTGCTTGCGCAGTTCGAAGCGGTGTTGCTCCAGGTAGGCCTCGGCGCCGCGCAAACCATTTTCCTCGTTGGCGAACAGCACGACGCGGATCGTGCGCCGCGGGCGCAAGCCCAGCCGCGAGAGCAGCGCCACCGCTTCCAACGCGTGCGCGCAGCCGGCGGCGTCGTCGTGGGCGCCAGGGCCCACGTCCCACGCATCCAGGTGCGCACCGACCAGGACGATTTCGGTCGCGCGTTCGCGGCCCAGCCATTCGCCCACGACGTTGTGTTGGCGCACATCTGGCAGCGTGCGCGCGGACAAGGTCAGGCGCACGTTCACGGACACACCGCGGTCCAAGGCCTCGCGCATTCGGTCTGCGGAAATTGCGCCGATGGCCGCGGCCGGAATGGGCGTCACGTCCCTTGGAAAGGCAGCCATCCCGCCGGTGTGCGGTACGTCGTCCCGAGCGGGAGTCATCGAGCGCACTAGGCACGCAACCGCTCCAGCGCGGGCAGCCTCGATGGCACCGCGCGAGCGCTGGTCCACCGCGCCGCTGTAGGCGCGGAAGGGATTGGGATCCGATCGATCGAAGGGGCGATCCATGAGCACGATCTTGCCACGCACCTTGTCGCCCAGACGCGCAAGTTCCTCGAAGCTGCGCACGGCCACGACGCCGGCTTGCAGTCCCTCGGGCGGCGTGCCGGGGCTTCCACCCAAGGCAAGGCATTCGATGAGTTGCGACGGTCCACTGCGCTCTGGAAACCATTCGAGGCGCTCGACTTCGCCGCGCTCCCAGCGCGGCACGTCCACCGGCTCCAGGCGTGCGTTCGAAAGTCCGATCGCCTGCATCGCGGAAAGCGCCCAATCCGCTGCGCCGTCATAGCCGGGTGTGCCCGAGAATCGCTGCGGATACTGCGTGCACAATTCGTGCAACCAGCGCCAAGCACCCTGGGACTCCAGCGCCTCTTGGATGATGCGCGTGGTGTGTGATTCGCGCGCCGCGTTGCCCTTGGCCCAAGATTCCGGAGCCGCCGCGCCCGCGGAGCCACTTGACGACCCGTGCTTAGGCGCGTGCAGCGAAGAGGGGTCATCGAGATCGCTGGGGCTGCTGGAACTCTTGCACGCGGCCGCCCAGACAAGCAGGCAAGCTAGGATGGTGATGCGAGTGGAACGAAGCATGTTGGGAGAGTGAGATTCACGGTCGCTCGCCGCGCGCGTCGGGCCTAGAATCGGCTTCACCACAGGCGCGCGGACTATGGAACAGCAGCCCAGCATCCTATACCGCGACGAGTCGCTCTTGGTCGTCAGCAAGCCCGCAGGCGTGCTTTCCGAGCACAACGCCAAGGTCAAGGCCCCCAGCATCACGGAAATTCTTGCCGGGCAGGGCCTTTTGGCCAAGGCCGTGCACCGCCTGGATATGGAGGTGACGGGTTGCTTGCTCCTTGCTCTAGACGAGCCCACGCGGGCGGCCTTGGAGGAAGCGTTCCGCCAGCGACAAGTGCACAAGGTGTATTGGGCCCTGGCGCGCGGACGCCTGGAGCGCGATCAAGGCCAGATCCATTTTCCGCTGCTCGAAGAGGGGCCGAGCGTGCGCGTTTCCGCGCGCGGGAAAAGCGCGCTCACTCGCTACCGCGTGCTCGCGCGATTCGCGCGCGTCACGGAGCTCGAACTCGAGCCTGTCACCGGCCGGCGCAACCAACTGCGCGTGCACCTGGAGCACCTGGGTCATCCTTTGGTCGGCGAACGCAAATACGCACAAGGCAAAGACGACCCGCTGCGCGCAAAGCGCGTGGCTTTGCACGCCCGGCGCATCGAATTCATCCATCCACGGACCGGCACACGCCTTGCGATCGAGGCCCCTTTGGCGGAGGACTTGTTGCAGCTCAAAATGCGCGCGGCCGAGTGACCCGCGCCCAGTTGCCTAGCGCGCCAGAAAGGTCCTGAGCAAGCCCGGTTCGAACGTGCGCAGGAATTCTCGTTCGGTCGATTTCCAGATG
Organism: Planctomycetota bacterium; assembly: GCA_021730845.1. Lineage (GTDB taxonomy): Bacteria > Planctomycetota > UBA1135 > UBA1135 > JAKFYL01. The sequence goes on from JAKFYL010000159.1 coordinate 6,590, forward strand.
CACTCGTCGCGCGACAAACGCGCGAGCAAGTCGCGCATGATGTTCAAGCGCGCCTGACGTTTGTTGTCGGCGCGGACGATGGTCCAGGGAGCGTGCTTGCTGCTGGTGGCCGTCAGCATGGCGTCGCGCGCTTTGGTGTAGTCGTCGAATTTTTCGAGCGCGACTGCATCGATGGGGGAAATCTTCCACTGCGTCAAGGGATTCTTGCGCCGGTCCTGCATGCGCTCCGCTTGTCCGGGTTTGGACAAGTCGAGGTAGTACTTGACCAGCTCCACGCCGCTGGAAATGAGCAAGCGCTCGACGTCCGGGATCTCCTCCAGGAACTGGTCTCGCTGCTTGGGCGTGCAAAACCCCATCACCACCTCGACGCCCGCGCGGTTGTACCAACTGCGGTTGAACAGCACGAACTCTCCAGCCGCGGGCAGGTGTTCGATCCAGCGTTGGTAGTACCAAGACCCGCGCTCGCGGTCGGTCGGCTTGCCCAGTGCCACGACGCGGTATTCGCGCGGCGAAAGGTGCTCCACGATGCGTTTGATGGCGCCGTCCTTTCCGGCCGCGTCGCGGCCCTCCAGGATCACGAGCACGCGTCGGCCGTTGGCGATGATGTGCTTGTGCAAGCCCACCAAGGCGATCCACAGTTCGTCTTGCTCGCGTTCGTACTCCCGCTTGGCAGCTTTCTTGGCGGCTTTGCCGTCGCGCTCGGGATCGGCTTCCTTCGCGCCGGGACGGCCCGCTTGTTCTTGTTTCTTCTTCCCCATGGTGGCATTTCTAATCCTGCTACGCGTTCACGGCGACACGTGTCCGAGAGCCGGCTCGCGTGGCAATGACGGCGCTCGTTGACCCCCAGCCCGTCATCGGGCTTTGGCCGGGAACGAAGGCTCGGCGATTCGGATTTGCGCTGGCCCCGAAAGCCACAGTTCGAAGCCGCGCGAGCCTTGGACGAGCACCCCGCGGGCGTAGAAGTAGTTTTGGCAGCGCTCATCCACGAGGCGCGTCGGGTCGACCGAGGCGAGGGCCGGCTTGTGTTCGGCCTTGATGCGCAGGCGCACGGAGCGCGCCTTGTCTCCGCCGCGCATGAGCCAGGTCGCGCTGCCGTCGGTTTCGTCGAAAAGCTGCTGCAGCGTGCCAAAGACCTCGACTTCGGCTCCGCGCGCGCCGGCCTTGGCGACTTGGGCTCCAACATCGGAGGCAATGAAGTACTCGGGCCGCTCTGCCTGCTCGCGGCGAAAGTGATCTACCGCCTGCGCGCGCGCATCCCACCACGGCAGCAGTTCCTCGTAATCGCGCCGCGCGGAGGGCGCCCCCGCGGTCTTGGGCTGGTTGGTGTTTGGATTCCAGATGCCCAACTTCTGCTGGCGGGCGCGCGCCTGGGCTGCAACGAATCCGGCATGGTCGATTTCGCTGTTGCCGTACTTGTTGAAGTACGGGCTCTTGCCCTCTTCGACCAGCCGCAAGTTGAAATCGCTGCCGTCCTCCAAGATCACGTGGCACAACACTCGCCCGTAGGCGTCGAGCTGGCGCTCGCCGCCGGGAAAGGCCAAGCCGACGCGCGCTGGTTGCCCGTCCTTTTTCATGGATTCGAACAGTGCCTGGGCCCACAGCGCGCACTCCTCGCCGAACACCGTCTGGGGCTTACCCGGATCGAAATTCGTGTTGCCGCTTATTTTTTCTTCGGTGTCCACGCTCATCAGGCGCAGCTTTTCGAGTTTGCCTTCGAGCTGGACGTGGATCGTGTCGGCGTCGACCACCTTTTCCACTTGGCACCACACAGCGGCCTTGGTCTTGGCCGCGGGCAGGGCGCGCGCGGCGCTGACGTCTTTGGCCCCCCCTGCAACGGGCGCGGCGGGTGCAACGGTCCCTTGGGTCAGGCAAGCGGCCCTTGGCGTCGCGGCTCCAAGGGCCAGCAAGGCCGAAAGGCGAAGCAGCCATGGGCCGCGAACGAGGGGTTGGTGGGCGCGCCGGCGGGTGGCTAGGTGAAGCATAGGGGTGAGTCTTGGCTGCGCCTTGGATGATTGGGGTGAACGAAATAGCGCTCCAGCGAGCTCGCGCGCAGTATCCTACGGCCGCATGCAGGAAAGATCAGGAAAAGATCCCAGGGCGGACGGCGCCGCCCCGCAGACCCCGGCGCCGCAGCCGGGCGCTCCCGCCGGCGCCCAGGCCTTGGAAACCAGCGTGCTGCGTGGCACGAGTATCCAAGGCGGACTCGCCATGGGCGTGGTGCGCCGGCGCGACGAGGACCCCACGCGCGACACAGGTCGCAAGGTGGGCGAAGGCGGCGTCGAGCTGGAGCTCAACCGGTTTCACGCCGCCTTGCTCCAAACCCGCAAGCAGCTCTCGGACCTGCGCGCGCAGCTGGCCCAAAAGCTGCCCGAAGGCGAGGTGCGCATCCTGGACGTGCACGCCGCCTATCTCAAAGACTCTGTGTTCATCTCCGACGTCGAGCGCCTGATCCTGGAAGAACGCCTGGCGTTGGAGAGCGCCGTCGGCAAGGTCATCGCCGATTTCGATCGCATTTTCCGGTTGGTTCAAAACGAGGGCTTGCGGGAACGGGCGGCCGACCTGCGCGACGTGGGCATTCGCGTGCTGCGTTGCGTGGAGG
>JAKFYL010000264.1 GCA_021730845.1 Planctomycetota bacterium
GAGTTGACGCGCTTTGCGCCGGTTTCCGCGCCCGTGTTGGTGGAGCTCCTGGGCGTCAAAGACAGCATCGTGGCCCAGCTCTGCAGCGACACGCTGGTGTTGATCGGTCCTTCCGCCGGGCCGCCGCTCGTGACCGCTCTCGATGCGCGCGACGCAACCACGCGGCGCCGCGCCTGCGAGCTGGCGGGCAAGCTCGGGGAAAACGACGGCGCCGGCCCGGAGCTTGCCCAAGCTCTGATGCGCCTAGCTTTGAAAGACGAAGATTGGACCGTGCGCGCCCAGGCGGCGTATGCCTTGGGGCCATGCGGCGCCGTCGAACTGGGGCGGCGCGGGGATTTGCGCTCGGATAGCGGCGCTTGGCGCACGACGCTGGAAAAGTGCCTGGCGGATGTCGATCCATCGGTGGCCGAGCGCGCGGCGGGCAGCCTGGTGCTGATCGGCGACATGCGGGCCGTTCCCAAGTTGATCGATGCTTTGGATGCTGCCCTCGAGGCAGGAGATCTGCGGCGTGTGCGCGCGATGCAAGACGCGCTCGTCGGAGTAACGGGGGCGCGTGGGCCCGATTCGCCGCGCGCCTGGAGCGATTGGTGGTCGGGGCAGCAAGCCCAAGGAGCAGCGCGGCAATGAGCGATTGGAAATTTCGGCGCCGGCAAGGCCAGTGCTGTCTGTGCCAGCGCGGCTTTGGAGAGGGCGAGGTGTATCTTTCGGCTCTGTCGCTGTCGGAGCGCGACTTGTCGCGCGAGGACGCGTGCGCCGCCTGTTGGCGAGCTCGGCCCGTGGCGGCGCTGTTTTGGTGGCGCGCCAAGCATTCGCTTGTCAAGAAGAAGCGCGTGACTCTCAATCTCGAGGCTGTCGAAGGGCTGTTTCGCAGCTTGGCGGATCCATCCGCGGCCGAACAGGTTGTCAGCGAGTCGCCCAGCAGCGTGGAGCCGGCCGTGGTGGCCGAGCTTCCTAGCGCGGAGCTCGCGCAGGTTAGGGCGCCAGCCTCCGCCAGCGAGGAAGATCTCGCCTTGCAACGCGAATTGCGCTATCTGCTGGGGCTGATGCTGGTGCGCAAGCGGCGCTACAAGCTCGAGCGCATCGGGCGCGAAGACGAGCTCGAATACATGGATCTGCGGCGCGTGCGCTCCAAGGAGCTGGCGCGCGTGTGGGTGTGCGATTTTCCCGCCGAGCGACTGACGCTCCTCGGCGAGCGGCTGCGCGATCTGTTCGAAGACGGCGCGGCGAGCACCGACGCCGGTCCAGGCGCCGTCTTGGAGTCCGCTGCGTTGGATGGCCAAAAGGCCAGTAGCTAGGCATCGGGGCGATGGCTTTGGCGAGGCGGATACCTGTTTCTATCTACCACAACATCTTGTGGCATTGGCTTGGGCTGACCCCACTAATGGGCGCGCTGGCCGCCGAGTCGCGGTGGGCGATTTGGAGCGAAAAAAACCGGCATTTCCTGGTCCGGATTCGAGCCTTTTTCTTTGCGGTGGGAGCCTGGTGGGAGACAGAATCAGGCCCAGGGAGCACCGGTGTAGCAAAGTGGGAGATCTGCGAGCCAATTCGAACGGAGACGGTGGTGGCCTGGCCGTCGCCTGGCTGGGGGAGCAGAGCCTCGCTTTAGACGACAAAAACCGCCTCTTTTTGAGTCGCAAGGTTCAAGCCGGTTTGGACCGCGACAGCGAAGGCCGCATGACGTGCGTGCTCACGCGCGGCTTCGAGGACTGCCTGTTCGTGTTCTCCGAGACGGGCTTCGCCAAGCTTCTTTCCGGCATGGACATCGACGCCCGCGCCGGAGCGCAAGCGCGCAAGATGCAGCGCCTGTTCTTCAGCAGCTCGCACCGCACGACGCTCGACAGCGCCGGCCGCCTGCTCATCCCGGAGAAGCTCAAGGACCTGGCCAAAATCGACCGCGACGTGGTCGTCTTGGGTCTGGTCGATCGCATCGAGATTTGGTCGCAAGCCGCCTGGCAACGCTTCGAAAAAGAAGCCAGCGGCGATTTCGACCAACTCGACCGTGTTCTATGCGCGCAAGGCTCGCCGCCCGTGGCGAAAGATCCGGCATAAGGGGGGTCATGCTGGGAGTGGAGGAGATGATTCGGCCCAAGGACAACCCGCAATCGTGGGGAGAGAATTCTCCTCACACTGCGGTGCTGTGCGAGGAGGTATTGCACGCGATGGGGATGCGCGCAGCGCCGGACCTCGATGGCTGGATCGTCGACGCTACGCTCGGTGCGGCGGGCCATGCGCGCACTCTCTTACAAGCCTTCCCGCGCGTGCGCGTGCTGGGTTGCGACCAGGATCCGGCGATCTTGCGCTACAGCGTGCGCGCGCTGGCGGAGTTCGCGCCGCGCGTGCGTGTGCGTCGCGCGCGCTTCAGCGAACTGGATCAGGTCCTGCACGAAGAGCAAATCGGACGCGTCGTGGGCGTGTTGTGCGACCTAGGCATGTCTTCGCTGCAAGTGGACGACGCCGAACGCGGATTCTCGTTCCAAAGCGACGGTCCCTTGGACATGCGCATGGATCCCACGCGGCCGCGCACCGCCGCGGACATCGTGAACTCTTGGGACGAGAGCGACTTGGCCGATCTTTTCTACTACGAAGGCGATGTGCGCGCCGCGCGCAAGATCGCACGCGCCGTGGTCGAAAGCCGACGCCGCGCGCCCTTGCTGCGTACGCTGGCCTTGGCCGATCTGGTTGCGCGCGTCGCGCCGGCCGCCCCTGTGCGCGGGGGCAGTCCCGTGCATCCGGCGACGCAGGTGTTCCAGGCGCTGCGCCGCGCGGTCAACGAAGAGAGCGAGGAGCTCACGCAGGTCCTGGCGACGGCGCGCGAGTGGCTGGTCGATCAGGGGCGCTTGGTCGTGATCGCGTTCCACTCGGGAGAGGATCGCGTCGTCAAGCGCTTCTTGGCCCAGGGCGAGCGCGCCGGCGAGTGGCAACGTCTCCAGAAAAAACCGGAGCGCGCCTCGCGCGCCGAACTCGGCGCCAACCGCCGCTCGCGTTCCGCTCTGCTGCGCAGCGCGGTGCGTTTGCGACAAGCGCCGCTGGAGGGACGCTGATGCGCAACCTGCTGCTGGTGACCCTGAGTTTGGTCGGTCTGGGGCTGGGCCTACTCACGTGCGTTCTGCAGTGCTTCAACCATGCCCGCGCCGGCGATCTGGCGCGCCTGCAGCGTGAATGGGAAATGCGCGCGGCAGCCAACGGCGCGCGCCAGGCCTTCTTGGCGGCCCACGTGGCTGGTCTGTCCAGCACGAGCGACCTGGTCTCGCGGCGACGCGCGGAGCAGACGCAATCGGAGGCTCCCCAGTCCACCCCGGAGGTGGCGCCGTGAGCCCGGTGCGCCTTTCCGACTCGGCCTCCGGCATTCGTCCGGTGGCTGCGTTCGTGGTGATCTTCTCGGTGCTCGCCGTGGTGGCCGGCAAGGTCGGCGCGGTAGCCCTGGGCGAAGGGCCGGCCGCTGGTCCGCGCGTGCAAGTCGAGCAAGACGCGGCTCCCGCCTATGCGGTTACTGATCGCGAAGGGCGCATGCTGGCCCACTTCGTGCAGCGCCTGGACCTGGTGGCCTCGCCCCACGCGTTGTGGCAAGCCCACACCCCTGAAATCCTGTGCCGCGCCTTGAGCGAGTCCTTGGGCGGCAGGCCCTCGGCGCTGGAGCTATTCCGCCGCTTGACGCCCGGTGCCGACGAACACGACGTGCTGCGCACAAAGCGCCGCTATGGAACACAGGCCGCGGTGCGCATCGACGCCTGGCTGCGGCATGGGGCCTTCGATCCCAGCGAGCCTGCCCAGGCGATCGTCGGCATGTGGCTCGAACCCGCAGGAGAAGATCTGTACTTGCTGGCTTGGAAGCCCGTCGTGGCCCTGAGCGCCAAGTCGCGCGACGCGCACTTCGAAGTGGCGCGCGCCAGCGCGCTGCGCTGGACCGCACGCCTCACGGACGGACTGTTGCGCGCGGAACTGGGCGAGCAGGCCTACGAGGAACTGGAAGACGATTCCGAGGCCCTGCTCGAGCGCCGCCAAGAACTTTGGTCGGATCTGATGCCCAGCACTTGGTGCGTGGCGCTGCGCGGCTTCGAAACCGTGCGCGCCCCGCAACTGGCGCGCGTGCTTTCCGACCAACGCGTGGCCTGGCACCAACTGCACGTCAGCCGCGATCGCGATCGCAGCTACCCGGCGGGTTGGCACCCACTGTTTGGACGCTGGGGGTATCAAGATCCCCTGGCCGCAAAGCGCCGCGTGCTGGGTGAACTGGGCGTCGATGTGTCCACGCGGCTCTCCGAAGAGGCCTGCGAGCAAGCCGTGCGCGAACTCGACGCTTCCGAGCAGGCGCTGTACCGAGACAGCCTGGAGGTCGCGCTGTCGGAACCGACCCCTCTGACCGGTCTCGAGCGCGCCTGGAACCGTGTGCTTGCGAGCGAGGAGTTCCGGTGGGTGCAAGCGCGTCCGGCGGCCTACGCCTTCGAACGCCATCGGCCCGCATTGCAGCCGGCGCGTTCGTACTTCTTGGACGCCTTGCCCGCGGACCAGGTGCCCAGTGCGCGCACGACCCTGGACCTGTCCTTGCAGCACGTGCTCGGGCGCGAACTCGAACGCACCCTCGAGGAGCAAGACGCGGCCCTGGCCATGGGCATCGTGGTCGACTTGGCCACTCGCGACGTGCTAGCCGTGGATTCGCGCGAACGCTATGAAATCAGCGGTTTCGCGCCGGTTTCGCACGCCTTCACGCCCGGATCCACGTTCAAGGTCGTGAGCATGGCGTGCGCCTTGGACCAAGGCTTGGTGCGCGCGGACGAAGTCTTCGACGTCGGAGATGGGGTGTCCTACGACTTCCACGGTCGCTCGATCCACGAGGCCGAAAACAGCCCCGGGGGCCTGCTCACGGCGGCTCAGTGTTTGGCTTTCTCGGCCAACGCGGGCCTAGTGCAAATCGGGACCAGGGTCGAGGACCAGGTGCTGCGCGCCTATCTGGCGAAATTGAACTATGCCCGCGCGCCGCAGACCGGACTGGGCGGCGAGCGCGCGGGTTTGTTGCCCAAGCTGCCCTGGAAACTCGCTTGGGCGCATGCCTCGATCACCTACGGCCACGAGCTCCAAACCACGCTCTGGCAACACGCGTCCGCGCTGTGCTCCCTGCTCGATTCGGGGGGCGATTCGGGTGTCTGTCGCCCGTTGCGCTTGCTCGACGGTGTGCGCCAAGGTGCGCGCGCTGAACGCTTGCCTGAAAGCCAAGGCGCCCGCGTCGTGCGCCCCGAAACTTCGCAGATTCTGCGCGAGATGATGGCCCTGGGAGCGCGCGAGGGAACGGGCAAGCCGGTTGCGGGTTACGACGTCATGCCCGACCTGATCGTCGGCACCAAGACGGGAACAGCTCAGAAAGTCCCCACGGAGGTGTGCTTGCACGTGGAGCTGGCGCATCAAGTGCGTCACCGCAAGGACCAAAGCTCTTGCTCGCGCGCTTGCCGCAGCGAGCTCCTGCACCAGCGCCCGGGGCATCGCCAGTGTTACACCTCTTCCATATGCATGTGGGGCCGGACGCACACGAGCGAACGCGAGGTCTTGGTCTTGATCGTGGTGGAGGAGCCGCGAGCGAAAATGAAGTACGGTTCGCGCGTCGCCGGTCCTGCAGCCGCCAAAGTCTTGCGCGAGGCCTTGGGTGTGACTTCGCTGGGAGAACCGCTGGTGACTGCGACGGCCGGGGGCTTCTTGCCGCGGCGGTTGCCTGCGACAGGTGACGCGGCTTCCTCCGCGGGCGCCGCCGAAGAAACCGAGTTGCATGAGGCAGAGCAGCCGGCCAATTGGGCCCTGACGCCGTGGGCGGAGGTGGCGCGGTGATGGTCGACCTGGCCACGCTGGTGAAGGACTGGGGGGGCCATTTGGACTCCCAAGCCGCTGCGTCCAGTAGCGGAGCGGGCGCAGACGTCTTGCGCGTTCGTCTGGACAGTCGCCTAGTCCAGGTCGGTGACCTGTTCGTGGCGCTGGAAGGCAGATCGAACGACGGCAGCCAATTTGCGCTCGAGGCGTTGGCGCGTGGGGCCAGTGCGATCCTGGCGCCCGCTGCGCTGAAGCCAGACTGGCACAAGGACCAAGCCGTGCCGGTTTGGATCCACCCCCAGGCGCGCTCCATCGCCGGCCACGTGGCCGCGCAACTGCTGGGGCATCCTTCGCGCGGCATGTTCGTAGCGGCCGTGACCGGCACCAACGGCAAGACCACGACAGCGCATTTGATCGCCCAGCTCTTGGCCTGCTGCGGCAAGCGCTCGGGTGTGCTGGGAACGTCGGGCAATCGCCTGGCCGACGGGCAAGTGCGGGAGGCAACTCACACCACGCCCGACGCGCCGAGTCTGCAGGAGTGGGTGGCTCTGCATCGATCCTTGGGCGGCGACGCCTTGGCCTTGGAGGCCAGCTCCCACGCCCTGGATCAAGAACGACTGGCGGGACTGGACGTGGCTGTGGCCGTGTTCACCAACCTGACCCGCGATCATTTGGATTACCACGGCAGCATGCAGGCCTACGCCGCGGCCAAGCGGCGCCTGTTCGAACATTTGACTCCCAAGGGATGCGCGGTCGTTCGTGCCGACGATCCCTGGAGTGCCACGATGATTCAGGCCGCGCGCCAACAAGGCGCGCGCGTCATCACGTACAGCACGCGGTCGGATGCCGACCTAGTGGCTCGAGACGTTGCAATCGGACCGACGGGAACGCGCTTCACCATTCAAGGGATGGGGATCCACTCGACTGGGGTGAGCGTGCCTCTGATGGGACGGTACAACGTCGAGAACACTCTGGCAGCAATCGCCGCAGTGCTCGTAGGCGGTGCGAGCCCCTCCACATTGTTGGCGGGGCTCGCATCCGTTTCCTCCGCGCCCGGGCGGCTCGAGCGCGTGCCTTTGGACGCACCGTTCGAGGTGTACGTCGACTATGCCCACACGCCCGACGCACTCGCGCACGTACTTGCGACGCTGCGCGAGGCTTGCGCTGCCGATCCGGCGAGCCAAGGCGCAGGCCGGCGGCGCCTGATCTGCGTCTTCGGCTGCGGCGGCGATCGAGACCAAGGCAAGCGCGCGCCCATGGGCAAGATCGCCAGCGAGTTGTGCGACCTGGTCGTCGTGACCAGCGACAATCCGCGCTCGGAAGACGCGCGCGGCATTGCGGAACAGATCTTTGCCGGCGTGGCCCCTTGCGCCGCGCACGTGGTGGCGGAATTGGATCGGCGCGCGGCGATCGCGCGCGCCATGCGCGGCGCCTTGGCGGGGGACGTGATTCTAGTGGCCGGCAAGGGACACGAAACCACCCAGGAGATTGCCGGAACGAAAACAGCCTTTGACGACCGCGTGGTTTGCCAAGAGGTTTGGGCCAGCGGGGCAAGTTCGACCAGGTCAGGCGCCGGGCGCCAGAGGGAGCAGTGAACGTGATCCGCGTGCAAGACATCCTCGACAGCACCGGCGCGACGCTGATTTCCGGCGACACGCGCGGCACGGTGCACGGGGTGAGCACGGACACACGCTCGCTCAAGCCGCGCGAACTGTTCTTGGCGCTGTCCGGGCAGCAGTTCGACGGCAACCAATTCGCGCGCCGGGCCAGCGAAATGGGCGCCGGGGCGCTGCTCTTGGCCGGCCCGTCCGAGAGCGCGCGAGCAGCGCTAGGCGATGTGCCGCGCGAGTTGCCTGTGTTTTGGCACGCGTCGCCGCGCCGGGCGCTGGCCGACTTGGCTGCTTGGCACCGATCGCGCTTGACGTGCCCGGTGGTGGGCGTCACCGGTTCCAGCGGCAAGACCACCACCAAGAGCCTGCTGGGCCAGTTGCTTTCCGCGCACATAGAAGTCGTTGCCAGTCCCAGTTCGTTCAACAACGAGATCGGTGTGCCGCACACCTTGCTGCTGGCCGACCCGCAAACGCGCGTGCTGGTGATCGAAATGGGCACCAACCATGCGGGCGAGATCGCCGGCTTGTGCCGCATCGCTCGGCCGACGGCGGGGCTGATCACGAACATCGGTGCTTCGCACTTGGAGGGCCTGGGCTCGGTGGACCAAGTGGCGCGCGAAAAGAGCGACCTGTTCGCCTGCTTGCCGCGCGAGGGTTTTGCGATCCTAAACCTCGATTGCCCGTTTGCCGGCGTGTTGCGCGACGCAGCGCGCTGCCGCGTGATCACGGTGAGCGTCGAAGGCGCCGGAGAATTCGACGCCCGCAACGTGGTGTTTCACGCCGCCGGCACGACGTTTCGCCTGCGCGGGCACGAGATCACGAGTCCCCTGCTGGGCATTCACAACGTCTCCAATTTGTTGATGGCGCTGGCCGCCTGCGAAGGACTCGGGCTGGGCCTAAAGGACTTGCTGGGCGACATCGCCAAATTGAGCGGTGCGCGCGGCCGCATGGAGCGCTTCGATGTTCCGGGCCTGACGGTGTTCGACGACAGCTACAACGCCAATCCGCAATCCGCGTCGGCGGCCGTGCGCGTCCTGGCCGGTTTGCATCCCAAGGGGCGGCGCGTGCTGGTCCTGGGCGACATGCTCGAACTGGGAGCGTCCGCCCCCGAGTTGCATCACAAGATCGGCTTCGACGCAGCCAAGGCGGGCATCGACGTGCTGGTCTTGGTGGGAGAATTGACCAAGGCCGCGGCCGCGGGCGCCTTGGAGGGCGGCATGCAGCCCGGCGCCGTGTTGCACATGGAACGCGTCGAAGACGCGCTCGAGGCTGTGCCGCTGCTGCTAGGGGAAGGGGACATGGTGCTGGTCAAGGCGAGCCGGCGCATGCGCTTGGAACGCTTGGTGCGCCAGTTGATCGCCGCGCGCGAAGGACGTCAGGGCTAACGCATGCTTCCCTGGGTCTTCGAAGCCTTCGGTTCCCTGGACTTATTCTCCTACATCACGTTTCGCGTGGCCGCCGCAGGCCTGTGCGCATTCGTGTTTGCACTCGTCCTGGGCAAGCCGACCATCGCTTGGCTCACGAGCCATAAAGTTGGGGAGGATGTTTCCAAGACCGACTCCAAGGACCTGGCCGATATGGGCGTGAAAATGGGCAAGAAGAACACGCCTACCATGGGCGGCAGCTTCTTGATCGTGTCGCTGCTCTTGTCCGTGGTTTTGTGGGCGCGACTGGACAACCTGCACGTCGTGCTGGCGGTGCTTTTGTGCGCCGGTTTCGCTGCCGTGGGGTTCGTCGACGAC
>JAKFYL010000403.1 GCA_021730845.1 Planctomycetota bacterium
GCGGAATCGCCCAGGCCGTCCAGGTGCAAGGCCACGTCGACCGAACCGGACTCTTTCCAGTGGCTGATGCGTTCGGGTCCGATGACCCATTCCAGCACTTCCAACAAAGGGCCCGCGGCTGGCACGCGCCCAGGCAGGAAACCGATGCGCCCCGCGACGCGAATCGAGGGACGTCCGCCGGCGCGCAAGATCAAGTCGCTGGCGCCGGTGTTGACCATGACGGCCAGCCAGGCTTCGACTTTGTGCCGCGGCGAAACGGCGGCACCCAGGCGTTGCTCCTGCTCGGGCGTGAGCGCGATCGTGCACTCTTCCGCGGACGCGGTCGGCACGGTGGTCATCAGGTGGTTGTACTGCGCTTCCGTGAGCCCGCCTGGCCCCACGGGTGTCACGGCTTGCACTTGCAGCCCCGCGCGCGCGATTCTCGGTTCCGCAGCCGGCGCGGCCGCCGTAGCCGCGGCCGCCGGTGTAGGCGGGACTTGGCGAGGGATCGAACCCGCGCGCACCCCGGTTTGGAACGACAAGCGCGAAGGCAAGGGGCCCGGCACGGTCGTCGCGTCGGAACCGGTCGCCGAGCTCGGTGCGCGTGCGGTCTGGCTCGCGGGAGCAACGAAAGGCGGAGGCAATGCCCGACGAGCCGTCGCGGACAAGTCGCCGGCGCTTCCTTCGGACGCAGGATTGGGAGTGTTGCTCAAGAGGAAGTGGTCCCTGCTTGGCCGGGGTGGTGCGGCGCCGGGGCGGCGCGCATCCGGTGGTGGAGATCCGGCACGGAGGTCCTAGCTCCTGCATCGGCGTCCAGTCGCGCCGGTCTTGAACCTAGCCGGGCGCGACGGCCAGGAAATTCCTTCTAGCCCGTTGAGAAACTCCCGTAGCGAGGCGAAGCGCGCACTCGCGATGCAAGGAGGGCGACGGAGGGACGGCGGAGGCGGCCTTCCTGGCCGCTGAGCACGGCCCGACGAGCTAGGGCGCCGCAGCGCGAGTGCGCGCGAAGCCGCCGTAGGGACATTTTCAATGGGCTAGGGGGCCGGCTGTGATCGGGGTCAGGCGCGCGCTGCTGGGGCGGCGCTTTGGTCGGCCGCGCGCACGATAGCGTCCAGTTTTTCCAGGCATTCGCGCACGCCCGCGCCGGTGTGGCTCGAAAGCCGCAGCACCTCTTTGCCCAGATCGCGCGCGAGATGATCGGCAGCTGCTTGGTCTTGCTCGCTCTCGCACTTGGAGGCGGCCACGATGCGCGCGCGCGCGTGCAACATGGGCGAGGATTTGCGCAGCTCTTCGTCGACGATGGCGAAGGCGCGGCTGGGTTCGGTGGACGCGCTGGCGGAAACATCCACCAACTGCAACAGCACGCGACAACGCTCGACGTGGCGCAGGAAGCGATGGCCTAGCCCCACGCCCTCGGCGGCCCCCTCGATCAGCCCAGGCAAGTCGGCGATGCACAGCGTGCGTTCGCCTGCCAGCGAGGCGATCCCGACCTGAGGCACCAGGGTCGTAAAGGGATAGTCCGCGATCTTGGGCGTGGCCGCGGAGACGCGCGAGAGAAACGTCGACTTGCCGGCATTGGGCAGGCCGATCACGCCCACGTCCGCGAACAGCTTGAGTTCGAGCCTCACGGTGCGCACTTCGCCGGGGGTTCCCGGCTGCGCAAAGCGCGGCGCTTGACGTACGGAGTTGGCGAACTGCGCGTTGCCCTGCCCACCCAGGCCGCCCTGGGCCAATTCCAGGCGCTCACCGTTGCGCGCCAGGTCGCGGAGCAGATTGCCGCGCTCGGCGTCGAAAACTTGCGTGCCCACCGGCACGAGTAGATTCAGATCTTCGGCGTCGCGACCGGCGGAGCGATTGGGGCCGCCCGGCTGCCCATCGCGCGCCACGTAGTGTTGGCGGCGCCCCAATTCGAGCAGCGAGTGCACGGCGTCCGTGGCCGTGAGCACCACGCTGCCGCCTCGGCCCCCGTCCCCACCGTCAGGTCCGCCCTTGGGCACGAACTTCTCGCGCCGAAAACTGACCAGCCCCGCGCCGCCTTTGCCGGCGCGAGCTTCGATGGTGCACTCGTCGCGAAACATGGGCGTGGCGAACTAACGGCGAATGCTTTTGGCGCCCTTGGGTCAGGGCGCCGGCACAAAGCGCGGAGCTAGGCGGTCAGCGGATCGACGTCGATACGCTTGGTGCTGCGGAAAGCAACCACGCCATCCACGAGCGCGAACAGGGTGTAGTCCTTGCCTTGGCCCACGTTGTGACCGGCCTTGAACTTGGTGCCGCACTGACGCACGAGAATGCTGCCAGCGCGCACGGTCTGACCGCCGTAACGCTTGACGCCGCGGAACTGGGGATTGGAGTCGCGCCCGTTCTGGGTCGAGCCTTGACCTTTTTTGTGTGCCATTTAGCCCTCGATTGCTTGGATGCGGACGGCGGTGAATCCCTGGCGGTGGCCATTCTTGCGGCGCATGTTCTTGCGGCGCTTGTACTTGAAGATCACCAGCTTGTTGCCCTTGACGTCGCCCACGACTTCGCCGCGCACCTTGGCGCCGGCGACGAAGGGTGCGCCAACCTTGACCTTGCCCTCGTTGCCGACGAGCAGCACCTGCTCGAACGAGATCGCGTCTCCGGGCTGCTTGGCGAGCCCCAGGTCGCATTGGATCAGGTCACCCTGTTTGACGGTGAACTGGCGGGTGCGATCGGAAATGACGGCGTACAAGGGCAGGCTCCTGATTCTGTCTGGGTGTTGGCAATAAACCCCTTTGGGAGACTGGGGCGCGCTTTGACAAGACACGCCCAGTGCACCCGGCCGATGGGGCAGCGGGCATCCCCCTTGGGGGCGAGGATGCTAGCCGGAGGCGGCGGACGGTACAAGTTGGGGGCGCCAAACCGGCCAAGGGGGATGGGCCATTCCCCCCTATCCCGGCGGGAACAAGGCTTCCTTGGTGCCCGCGCCGCGACTAGCGCTTGCGCCGGCCACCGGGCCGGACCTCTTTGCCGTCCTGGCGCAGGTAGCGCAAGACGCTGTCCTCGAGCTGGTCCGGCGCGCTGACGAACGTGATCTCGCGTTCGAAGCGCAGTTCCATGTCCTTGAGTTCGCTGAAGCTGTGGCGTTGCAGGTGCTCGACGACTTCGGGGTGCGTGCGCACTTCCACCGTCGCAAACCCCTTGAGCGTCAACGCCGAACCCAGTCTGCGCAGGATGGCCCCGGCGCGCGACTCGGTGGTACGCGTGCGGCCCGAGCCGCGGCAACGCGAGCAGTTCTGGAACAACATCTTCGACAGTCCCGGCCCCAGGCGTTGGCGCGTCATTTCGAGCAGGCCGAATTGGCTGATGCGACCCAGCTTGGTGCGCGCCCGATCCAGGGCCATGGCCGTGCGCAACGCGCGCTCGACTTGGCGTCGGCTGGAGGCCTTCATCATGTCGATGAAATCGACGACGATGATGCCGCCCAAATCGCGCAGTCGGATTTGGCGCGCGATTTCCGGAACCGCGTCCAAATTGGTGCGCAGGGCAATTTGCTCGAAGTCAAAGCCCCCATCGCTGCGCGTGCGGCCCGAGTTGACGTCGATCGCCACCAGCGCCTCGGCCTGATCGAACACGATCGACCCGCCCGAAGGCAGATCGATGCGGCGCGTGAAAATGCGCTCGAAATCCTGCTCGATCGCGTGGGCGTGGAACAACGGCTTTTGGCCGACGTGTTGTTGGATCTTGTGCGACTCCTCGGGCATCAATTTGTCCGCGAAGTCCTTGACACGCTTGAACACCTTGGGATCGTCGACGATCACCGCTTCGGTAGCGTCGTTGAACAAATCGCGAATCGTGCGCAATGCAACGTCGGACTCCTCGTAGAGTTCCGCTGGGCCGCGGCCCAACGTCAATCGCTGTCCGAACGACTCCCACAAGAGCATGAGATATTCCAAATCGCGGCGCAGATCCTCGCGCGTGCACCCCACGCCGGCCGTGCGCACGATCAAGCCCATGCCCGGGGGCACATCCAGGCTTTCCAGGATCTTCTTGAGCCTGCGGCGCTCCTTCTCGTCCTCGATCTTGCGGCTCACGCCCGTGCGAGACATCGAGGGCATGAGCACCAAGTAGCGGCCCGGAATGGAAATGTAGGTCGTGAGGGTCGGCCCTTTGTCGCCGATGGCCTCCTTGGTGACCTGCACCACGACCGGATCGCCTTTCTTGAGCAGTTCCGTGATCGGCAGGCGCGGACGCCCGCGTTGCATGCGGCCGTTGTGACGACCGCGCGCGTTGCCATGCTCGCGGCCGCGCGCCAGCTTGGGCTGCGGCGCGACTTCCGTGGCCGCGCGCGCGGAAACGAGCAAATCCTCGGCGGCAGGCTCGTGCTCCGCTCCCGGAGCTGCGTCTTCGCCGGCGTGGGAGAAGGCTTCGACCTCCTCCATCTCGACATCGCTCTCGAGCAACGCTTCGGGATTGTCGACGCCGGCGTGCACTTCCATGGTGCCCTCGCTCGGGTGCTCGTCACCTTCGGCGTGTTCGCCGGCCTCGGGCGCCGCAGGTTCGCCGCGCACGCCGAATTCCACGCCCACGTCCGGCTGCGAAGAGCCCTCGTCCCATTCTTCAGGGTCGACTTTGTGGGTCAGCAGCTTCTCGAGTTTCCAGTCCGGCTCGCCATAGGCGGTCAGCACATCCGAGGTGTGCAAGAAGCCGTTGCGCCCTTGGCCGAAGTCGACGAAGGCCGCGCCGATGGCGGGCTCCAAATTGACCACGCGCCCGCGGTAGATGTCGTTGACCAGCGACTGTTGGCGCTTGACCGTCATCTGGAATTCGACGATGCGGTTTTCCTCGACGACCGCCACGCGGGTCTCTTCGTGGTCGGCGGCATTCACCAAGATCACGTTGCGCTTGAGGGTGCGCTTGAGCCGCACAGCGGCCGTGTCCAAGTCCTGGTCGGCGGACTCGTCCGGGGAAACGGCGCCTTCTTCGCGCTCGGAGTCCGGCGCTGGGCGACCGACTCGCGCGCCGCGCCCACCGCGAGCGGACCTGCGACGGCGCTTGCTCGATCCGCTGTGGGGCAAATCGCCGGCGAATTCGCTGCCGCTGTCCTTGCCAGGCGGCCCGACGCGATCGTCGTGAGCGTCGCTGCCATGCCCCTTGGGCTGGGCATGGAGTTCGATGAGTTCGTTGTCTTCTCCCGGGATCCACTCGACTTCGACCGGCCCCTGCTGCGGCGACTGCTGCGGCGACTGCCCGGCGCGCCGACCGCGTCGGGAACGCTTGCGCCGAGATCCCTCGCGGCCAACGGCTGGCGGAGCATCGCCGAACGGAGCTTCGGCCGGCACTGCATTCTGCGTGCCGTGGGGCTTGGCGGAATCGCCGTCCGCTCGGCCGGAACGCGATCCGCGCCGACCTCGGCGGCGACGGCGCCTTTGTTCGCGTGGTTCTGCAAGCGACGACGCGTCGAGCTCGGCCGAGTTCAGAGCGTTGGGAGATGCGAGCTCCGGCATGGCGGTCTCGTCCTCGTCGAGAAATGCCGGTTCGATGCCCGCACCGGAATGCGCGGGTCCTGCCTGGCCCGAGGCGCGCGCTGTCCACTCGGACGCCTGCGGCGGCTCGCTTGGGGACTGGCGGCGTGCGCCGCCCCCGCGGCGGCCTCGTCCACCTCGGCGAGCGCGCCTCGGCTCGCTGGATGCGCTACTGGGGGAAGCCTGGCTGTCCGAATCCTCGGGTAGGTCGGAAGCAAACTCCACCTCGCCGTCCGCGCCAATCTCGGGTGCGTCCGATTGCTCGGACTGCTGCTCGGACACGGCCTTGGTACCGCGGCGGTGGCGTCCCCCGCGGCGGCGCCGACGGCGCGGAGTTTGGCGCAGCTCGCCGCCAGCTTCGGCGCTGGCGGGTGCTGTGCTCGGAGAGTCAGACGAATGGTCGGCGGGGAAGGCTTGGTTCGCGCTGGGCGCGGGGTGGAAACCTTGGAACGGTTCCCGGCTCGGAACGCCGGATGCGTCCGAGGGATTGTGCTGGTTCATTTTGAAAAGAAGCGTCCATCTCGACCCAGGAGGCGCGCCGAAGGCGCAGCGGGTGGCGAAGCACGGGAGCAGCGTCGTGGCGCGCAGCGCGCAGCGTTGCTGCGCGGGGCTGCCGCGGGATGGCTGTTACTCGTGTACGCGCCACCTGCGCGTACATTGCACGCGCCAGTGGTCGTCGAGATCTGTATGCGGTCGTGGCTGCGCACGCCCTCGCCCACCGGTGGCAGGCTACGTAGAGCGCGCCGGCGACTCTCGGCCTTGGAAAAAGGGAGCCGTGGAAAACGGCTGGCCAGGAGTCGGCAGCTTGCAGGAAGAGAATGGTCTATTCGGCCCCGGAAGCGAAGCCCTGAAGGAAATTCTTTCGATTTCCATACCCCCTTTCCCGCGCCGCAAAGGCGCCACCGCTCAGATCCGCGAGCAGGCGCTAAATGGTTTCCTGGTATGGACTTGAAGACGACGCACCGGGCTGGGAAAGGGGCCAGGTGCGCGCTGGGAAGAAAATCGGCCGAGCCCGCCCCGGAAAGCCAGAGTGCTGGCCTTGCCGGAACGGGCTCGGAGAATTTTGGGGCTGGGAGCCGTGGCCACCAGGGGCCCCGCACTCCGCTAGGAAGCTAGTTCATCGGACTGGCTTCGTACTCTTGGATTTGTCCGTCCTGGTTCCAATCGGCGCTGGACATCTCCTTGAGCTGCTTGCGCAAGGAGACCTTGCGCGAGGCCAGTTCGCGCTGCATGAGCGCTTCTTGGTCGCGGCTGGAGTGCACCAGCGTGGGTGTCAAGAACACCAGCAGCGTGCGGCGCTGGCGGTCCTTCTTCTCATGTTGGAACAGTTCGCCCAAGATCGGGATCGCCGAAATGTAGGGCACCGACGACTTGCTGGTGGAGTCGGAGTCGTTGGCCAGGCCGCCGACGAAGGCCGTTTGGCCGCTCTCGAGCAACATGGTGGTCACGATCGTCGAGGAGCGCGTGCGCGGCAGGGCGATCGAGCCCTCCAAACCGCTGGCGCCCACGGTGAACACGTCGAAGCCCGCCGGAGCCAGGGACGTCGTGCCTACGCCCGACAGGCTGGTTTCCTTGGGAACGACGTCCAGCGTCATTTGGTTCGTGCCGGGCACGACGTGCGGAACGATCAGCAGCTGGAAGCCCGTGTCGACCGGCGAGCCGCCGGCTTCCGACAGCGAAAGCTGCAAACCACCGGCTTGGCCTTGCTCGGTCTTGGCCTCGGCGTAGCGCACGGTTTCGCCCACGAAAATCGTGGCTTCCGTGCCGTCGACGGCGATCAGTTTGGGCGCTTGAATCACTTCGCTGCGCACATCGCGCTGGATCATCTTGAGCGTGGCGCTGACGTCCGTGAAGGACAAGGCGCCGAACACGGTGTTGGGGATCGTCGTCGCGCCGACGTTGAGCGCCGGATCGGAGAACGGACCAGCGCCTGCGGGGTTGACGATGATGCCGTCCTCCCAGCCACCAGGACCCATGTCGAAGGGCAGCGTAATCGGAATCAGGCCGCCGCTGGCGGAGACGCGCGGACCCGCATCGCCATAATCCACACCCAGATCGAGCAGGTCCGAATCCACGGTGGAGACGAACTTGATGTCGACGAACACCTGAGCGGGCTCGATGTCGAGTACGCGCAGCATGTCTTCGATCTGCTTGTGCACCGAGACGGTGTCGCGAACGATGATCACGTTCGAGGTCTCGATGTAGTCCATGTCGCCGCCCTCGCTGAGCGACTTCTTGAGCGCGCCCAGCGCACTGAAGTTGCCTTCGGGCGCATTTTGAGCGGTGCCTTTCTGCTGATTTTCCTTCAGCGGCTGCAGGAACTCGCTCTTGATTTGGGGCTTGTACTTGCTGCGCGGGCGCAAGTAGCGCATTTGGTAGCTGCGCGTGACCATTTGGGTCTGCAGCGTCTTGGGGTCGACCACGCGCAAGATGCCGCGCGCTTCTTCGACCACCACGAAGCCAAGCGATTTGACCACCACATCCAATGCGTTGCGCCACGGAACGTTCTTGAGGTTCAAGGACAGGGTTCCGGTAACTTCGGGAGCGACGACGATGTTCGCGCCCGAGAGCTTGGCGATCAGCTCGATGATCTCGACGACGTCCGCGCCTTTGGTGCTGTAGTTGACGCGCACGGGCTTGTCGACCACGAGCACGCCGCCCTGACCTTCGTCGACGATGCACCCGGCCTGTTCAGCGGCTAGGTCCAAGGCGTCGCGCCAGGTGACGTTGGTGAGCTCCAAGGTGATGGGTTTCTCGCCTTGATTCATCAAGACGATGTTGGCGCCAGACCGCTCGCGCAGGTACTGCACGACGTCGGCCAAGTCTCGCTGCTCGACCCTGAGGTCGACGCGAGCATCGAGGCCTACGCCCTGGGCGCCGGCCGTGCCAACGCACAACGCCAGGGCCGCGACTGCTTTGCAAACAAACTTGACCATGTCGTGATTCTCCATGCCGGGTTCGATTGGGGACCGGCTCGATTACCTGGGTGCGCGCCTAGAAGCGACGCACCAATACAACTCCACGGAACACAAACTCGATTTCGCCCTCGCGAATAGCCTTCACGCCGAGTTCCTCGTCGATGAAATCTCCTTCGCCTAGAGCCTTGCCGTTGATGAGCGCGATCGGAGGTCTACCCTCCATGATGGCCACGCCCTTGATTTCGATCTTGCGCTTGGCGAAGTCGCTGAGAATTCTCGCGTCGACTGCCTTGCGCCGAATGCCTTCGACCAGCGCCTTGCGTTGCGGGTCCTTCATGGCCACGTCCAAGCGCGCTTCGACGGTGGCGAAGGCGGACAGAGCCAATTCGTGATTGCCGGCCGCCAAGTGGCGCGCCATGGCCTCGTGGATCTCGCGCAGGGCCTCGAGCGGCGGACCGCTGGCCGTCTGGGTATCCGCGATCTTCTTGCGCACGAAGGAGATCGGATCGGCAACCTCGGAGATCAAGCGCCGATCCGCTGCCGGATAGGTGATCGTTCCCTGGTCTTGGATGGCGCGCAGGTCGTCCTCCAAGCGAGTAAGCAACTGCTCGAGCTCGGCGCGCAGCGTCATCTCGACGATGACGTTGGGTGCCTGGGGAATCCGGTCCCAGATGTCC
>JAKFYL010000312.1 GCA_021730845.1 Planctomycetota bacterium
GGTACGGTACTGCCAATACGGTACCGCCAATACGGTACTGCCAATGCGGTACTGCCGGAATTAAGCCTGGTGCGGTACCGCCGCACAGCCACACATCAGCCTGCCGGCCGCGCAGCGCCGTTACTTGACCGGCAACCCCAGCTCGCGCATGGCCAGTTGGATGTCCTTCCAGCATTCCTTCTTTTCCGACGGCGAGCGCAGCAAGTAGGCCGGGTGGAAGGTTGGCACGACCTTGCGGCCTTGGCGTTCGTGCACCTGCCCGCGCAAGGCGCCCATGGACGAGTCGCGCCCCAGCACGTGGTTGGCTGCGTGGCGACCCAGGGGCACGATCACGCGCGGCGCCACCAGCTCGATTTGGCGGTCGAGCCAGGCCGTGCACAAGGCCTTTTCGCTGTCGCTGGGATCGCGGTTGTCCGGCGGCCGGCACTTGAGCACGTTGGCGATGTAGACCGCCTCGCGAGCAAGGCCCATGCCCTTGGTGATGATGTCCGTGAGCAGCGCGCCCGCGCGGCCGACGAAGGGTACCCCCTGTTCGTCCTCGTTCTGACCCGGCGCCTCGCCCACGAACATGACACCCGCGCTGCCGCTGCCAGCCGAAAAAACGGTTTGGGTGCGCGTATGGCACAGCGCGCAGGCCGTGCACTGCGCTACGGCAGAGGCCAGCTCTTTCAAGTTCTTGCACGCAGTTGCCTGGCGCACGAGCTCTTCGCTCTTGGCGCGCAGTTCTTCGCTGGCTGGGCCGGCGGCATGAGCGGCTATTGGTTGCGCCGCGCGCGCCGGCGCGCGAGCGGCGCTCGGCGCCTTCTCGGGCGCGCCGGCCTGCACGGCTCGAACGGAACCCGGGCCTTGTTCGCGGGCCATGGTCGCTGGGCTAGTGGCGGACTGCGCGCGCTCCATTTGCGGGGGAACGACGAGAGCGCTGCCCCCGCGCAGGCGTCTACGCCGCGCCGTCGCCGCCAGCGCTCGCGCGAGCTCGGCGGCCTCCTGGCCTGGTCCCTGGCCTTTGCCAGAGCCGTTGGACCCGTCCTCAGTCCTAGGTTGGGGAGAGAGAGGGTACGATTCCATACTTACGGCCACGGGGCTGTGCTTCCCGCTTGCATCCTACTCGCCCTCGCTTGCTCATGACGACGCCCGAATTTTTCGCCGCGCTGCTCCTATGCCTGTGTGCCTGCGGAAATGAGGAATCGAAGGTGGCCCCGGCGCTCATGGACCCTGCCAATTGGCACGAGTCTTTGGCAGCAGCCTACAAACAGCAGGCCGACCCAGTCGCCGGGGCCGCGGGGGCATTCCCCCAAGGAATCGTTGATGCGCAGCGGGCCCTGGAACGCGGCGACGGAAAAACGGCCTACGTACTGCTCGAGCAACACGGCGACGACGAAGGTTGGCAGGCCAGGACCTTGCGCGCGCGTCTTTTCGCCATGCGCGGCGACGACGTCGGTGCCGTACGCGAACTGGAAGGCGCCAAGCTGGCCTTCCCCGAGCGCGCTGAGGTGTATGCGACGGGCGCGGAAATTCACGCCGCGGCTCGGCGCACACTGTCCGCGGCTGAAGAATTGAAGCAAGGGCTCCAGCGCTGCGGCCCCCAGGCGCCGCTCCGCCGCGCCAAGGCGGCCTTGCTGCTCTGCCACGGCGGAAAAGCGCAAGAAGCGTTGATCGAACTGGACCTGGCGCGGAAATCCGACCCCCAGCTCCCGTTCTGCGCGCCCCTGGTAGCCCAAGCGCACCTGCTGCTCGGAAATCGCGCGCAAACGGCCAAGCAGCCGCAAGCGGCGCTGGAGCATGCGCGCCTGGCATTGGAAGCCAACCCGCAGCTGCCCGACGCCAAGCAACTGATGGCTGACGTGCAAGCCAGCCTGGGACAATTCGCCAAGGCCTTGGAGATCTACGAGGAACTCATCCAAACGGACGCGGGCCGCAAGCCCCAAGCCGCGATCCTCTACCATCGCGCCGCGACCGCGGACGTCGTGCAAAAAGAGCACGATCTAGCGCTGGCGCGCTACCTGCGCGCGCGCGAGCTCGGCCTTTCGGACGAGGCCTTGGGCCACGGCGCGACCGTCCTGGAGCGCCGCATGCAAGCCTGTCTCGAGCAAGGCATCGCGGCGTTCGAGCGCGATGATTGGGCAGCTGCCGGCGCGCTGTTCGAAGAGGCCTGCCGGATCGAGCCCAATCGCATCCAAGCCCACAACCACTTGGCCGCGGCGCACTTCAAGCAACAGCAGTACGAACCGGCCGCGCGCGAATGGGCTCAGGTGCTCAAATTGGCGCGCGAACAGAAGTTCGAGTTGCCTGAGCCAGTCGAACTCAACCTGGCGCGCGCGCTGCACGCATTGGGGCGCCGTCGGTCGATTCGGGCTTTGCTAGGTGGAAAGCTCGAGCAAGATCCCAACTGGAAATGGGCCGAAGAAGCGCGCGAAATGTTGAATCGGCTCAAGTCAGACGAAAGTTCCTTGGAGCATCACAAACACCGCGAGCACCACGAGCACCACGAGCGGCCCCCACGCGGTGAGCGCTCGCCGGCTGGGCCGGGCAGCGACAAGCTTCACTAGGCTGGCCCTGGCGATTGCCTCGTGCTTGGGCCAACCGAGCGAGCCATGGCTTCGACGACGCTGGCGGGATCCAGGTCCAGCATGCAAGCATGGCGCGGCAAGCGGCACGTGGCCGCGTTGCAAGGCGCGCAGCTTGGCGCTGGCGAGGCTTGCACGAGTGCGTGGCGCGCAGATGACGCGTGTGGCTGCAAGGGCAGTTCGAACGGCCCCGTGCGGCGCGCATCCGCGGCTCCAAACAGCGCGATCACGCGCGCTCCCGCCGCCGCCGCCACGTGCATCGGGCCCGTGTCGCCGCTGACCACCAGGGCCGCTTCGCGCGCCAGCTCCACGTAATCAAGCAGGCTGGTTTGGCCCGTGAGATCGAGCACGGTTTCGCGCGCTCCAGGATCCGAGAGAATCTGAGCCGCGAGCGAACGATCCTGTGGGCCCCCGGCGAGGACGATCGGGCGCGAAAAGCGCGCCCGCGCAAGTTGAACCAAACGCGCCCAATGATCGAGCGGCCAGCGGTTGGCCGGCTTGCTGGCGCCGATGTTGAAAACCAAAGGGGCTGCGCCGCCCAGCTCGCCAAGCCAAGCCTCGACGCGTGACTTGGCGCCCGCGTCGGGTGGGAACGAAAAACGCGGCGCGCGCGGAGTCAGACCCAGATGGGACGCGAACTCCAGGTATTGGAGCACCATCGGCCGGGCATGGGGCGCGGGGGCGAGGCGTTCGCTATAGGCCAGCCAACTGAGTTCCTTGCAACGCGCGCGATCGAAGCCCAGCACGCGCTTGGCGCCCGACGCACGCGCCAAGAGCGCGCTTTTCGCAAGACGTTGCAAGTCGATGGCGAGCTCGTAGTGCTGCGCGCGAATCTCGCGCACTACAGCCTGGAGCGCGGCCAGTCCTCGAGCGCGCCGCCACACATGAACGCGTGCGATCGACGGATGTCCATGCACGAGCGGCAAGGCCAGCTCGTGCACGGCCCAGCCGATCTCGACCGTTGGCGCAGCGTCCTTGATGGCCGTCGCCAGCGCCAAGGCGTTCACCACATCGCCAATCGCGCCCAGGCGCACGATGAGGATGCGCGCCGGCAGGGCAGGGAAGTGGCGCAAGGCGGCCAAGCCAGGACTGGAATGGGTTGCTTGGGGTGACACGCTGCACGGCATCCTGGCTAGGCCGGGGGGCCAATTCCAGGCCGGCGAGCCGCCTGGGGGACACTGCTGGATCTTCCCGAGCTCCTCAAAGGATCCTCTGAACTGGCTCGCAGAGTTAGCAGGCAGGCGAAAGGCCGCGCGGTCGAGGGGTCCCCTAACGCGAATGGCCCCTGCCGGCACCTAGCAAGGAGGGCGAGAAAAATTGGAAAACGTGTCCCCAGGAATTGCCTAGGCAGGTATAGCCTGGAGTCGTTCGGCTGGCGCTCGCAAGGTACCCGCCTTTGGATCACCGGCCGCAGATTTTCTCAACCTCAATTTTCCCAGGAGAACTTCCATGCTTCGCGCGTCTCTTGCTTCGCTAGCTCGCTGCTTCGCTAGCTCGCTGCTTCGCTAGCTCAACAGCTTTTCTTTTCCTGGCTGCTGCGTCAAGCGCCCAGTCGCCCCAGTTCCTTGCGATCAATTCCGTGGACGGAGCAAACCCCTGCGATATTGCCATTTCGCCGGACGGAATGGTGGCTGTCGTTCGCAGTTTCACCCCTGATGGAAATACGACCCCTTCCGGGCACTTCATGCAGTTCTACAACGCGCAAACGGGCGCACAACTCCCGCTGAGCGCTTGCAGTTCTGGCCCTAACGTGTCGTACGGTCTGCTTGGCCCCGTGGTGGGGACCGCCAGCAAGGCCTACCCGTTTTCTGACTTGGTCGCGATCAACAACAGTCGGGCGATCATCGTCGGCTCCGCGTTCTCGCAAGTGTCTGGTGCCGACGAAACGCACGTGTACGTAGTCGACATTGGCCAGTCGCCTCCATCTCCCGCTTGCCTGGCGCAGCATGTGTTTGTCTCCACAGGGGAGACAGCTCACTTCCAAGCCCACGATGTCGCCATCACGCCCGACGGCATGTGGGCGGTCGTGAACGAAGCGTTGTGGTGGCACGTGTTCAACCTGCGCACCGGCGCCTTGGTCCTATCTCGCCAGCACGGCGGCCAGGTCGACTCCATGGTCGATTCCGTCGAAGTCACGAACGATCGCGCAGTCGTCGTCTACTACAAGGCCGTGTCCAATCAGGTCCATACCTTCGTGGATCTGATCGACCTGCTCGGCGCAAGTGGTCCAGTCCAAATGACGTCGACTTCGCACCCCAACTACTCCGATTGGGCCTCGGGGCCTCTTCAAAGTACGCAAACTCCCCCGTTCTTCCCGCACGACCTGTCGATCACCCGCGATGGACTTGGCGTGGCAATCAGCATGGATCGAGGCGTGGCTGCCTACCGCCTGAGCGATGGCTACCTCATGGGAGCCGTCGGAGACGGCCAGGACCGCAACTATCCCGGTGCCCCGGCCTCCGGGCTTGGAACGGGTCAAGCGGATTCTGTGGAAGCGACGCTGACCGAGGCCGTGGCCATCGGCTTTACGACCCCTGTTGGAGGCACTCTATGGCAGGTCAACATCGTAGCCCTCAATTTGGGTGGTGCCACACCGACGATCGCGCCGAGCGCGGTTTTCCCGAGCACCGAAGCCGGGAGCGAACCCCATGACCTTGCGGTAACGACCAGCGCGGGCAACGACATCAATCCCATGGCCCTGGTCTCGGCCAACGGTCAGGCTATTGTCATTACCGGCGTAGCGGGTGGCGCTGCCATGGAAGTCTTTGCCACGGCGCCAGCCGGAGCTCAGTCAATCGTGGTCTCGGGCTACTCGACCGCGCCCAAGACGCGCGTTTCGGACTCGGCTTTCTTTGCGCCGCCGCCGATCTTGCTTCCGCCCAACTCCTACAACGCAGTAATCAGCGGCACCCTTCTCAACCCGGCCACGAATCAGGACCAAGCGGCCGTCATGTACTTCCCCATTTCAGCCGGGGTTGGCGCCGCCGGAGCTAGTGCGACGTATTTGACCTTGGGGGACACATCAGGCGCCAATGCCACACGCTGCGCCGATATGGCGGTGATCCCGCTGACCAGCGGCCTTGCGCTGCGCAGTTCGGCGCCGCCGGACCAATTGGACGCGAACGCCTGCGCCCTTGGCGGACGGGACTACATCCAGTTCAAGATCACCAATCCGGTAGCGACCGACCCCGCCAGCTTCGACTACCAATACGAGACTGACTTCGGTGGAAGTGGCACGACTTGGGCGGCGGTCGACAGCGTCGTTGCGGCGCGGTTTTTCATTGCGTCGGTAGGAGAGAGATTGACTGCCGATGAGACGAATCCCATCCAGTGTTTTGTCCATCACCAACGAGCCAAGTAGAAACATCAATCCGCCATGAAGTTGTTTCTATTCCGTTTGAGCTTCCCGCGTGTGAATAACCAGATGCTGCCCGAACCAGCGGTTCGGGCAGCACTCGGCCTTGCCGTTTGCATGGGGCTAGGCTCGTTTGCCTGGGCACAGGAGTGCGCCACAATCCGGGGCTCCCAAACGATATCGGGAGTACCAGCAAACGGAGATGCGGCCGTGCCCTCCGTTTCCGAAGACGGTCGCTGGGTCGCGTTTGGAACCAAGTCCAACAACCTAGCCACTCCCGATACAAATGGCGTGGGCGATGTCGTTGTTCGGGATGGTGCCACTGGAGAATTCGAACTCGTCAGCGTGGCTTCCGACGGAACACAGGGCAATGGAGGGAGCGGACAGCCCGTGATTTCCGGGAATGGTCGACGCGTCATCTACTGGAGCGCAGCAACCAACTTGGATCCTCGCGACACCGATACACACTTCGACGTGTACCAGCGCGACCTAGAGGCCAAGACCACGCGCTTGGTTTCTATCCGCAGGGGGCCTGGGTCTACGCCAACAGGTATCAATCGTTGGGCGACGAACCACGATGGCCGCTATGTGGTGTTCAACAGCTCAGATCGGAATTTTCCCGTTCAGGGCAGCATGCGCTGGGCGTCCATCTATCTCGTCGACATGCTGACTGAGAACTTCGAACTGATAAGCCAGACCAATGACGGGGTGCTGGCAGACCGAGCTTGCTTCGGTCCTGCAATATCGGGGGATGGGCGCTTCGTGGCGTTCATTACCTTTTCAGGCAATCTCGGTGTTTCCAATCCCGCCTACCTACCTCAAGCCTGGGTGCATGATCGCGAAGACGGACAGTTGCGCGCAGCGTCCTTGCGGCCCGACGGCTCGTTTTCAAAGTACGGACTCTTGGACAATTCGCTGGCACTGTCTTACGACGGACGGTTCTTGGCTTTCTGTGCCTTCATGCCGGAAATTCTTGACAGTGAGTGGAACGGACTCATTCACAGCGGAAGTGGAATCGCGGTCCGCGACCTGCTTGAAAGCAAGACGGAGTCGACTTGGTTCACGGCCGGTGGACAGCGCCCCAATCACTGGTGCCAAAATCCTCAGATCTCGATGGACGGGCGATTTGTGTGCTACACGTCGCCGAGCACGAATCTGGTGCCAGGTATCAAGGAAGGCCCCGATCAAGTGTATCGCTACGATCGCCAGACTGGGGCACTGCGCCTGATGAGCACCAGCAACGCTGGCGAGCCGGCCAATTCGGGGATCATTGCCCTGAGTTTGTCCGGTGATGGCCGGAGTGTGGCCTTCGAATCCTTCGCCAGCAACCTCGTGCCAGGCGACGCCGGGCTGAGCCAAGACATTTTCGTACGCTGTTGCGAGCGCGACCTAGTGGGCACGCATTGCGCGCCCAGCGTCAGTTCCGCGGGTTGCCTGCCGCACCTGACCGCGCGCGGAGCGCCCGCGCTGTCACAAGCCCATGGCTTTGAAGTTCACGCCAGCCAAGTTCCGCCGGGAGTGAGCGCCATGTTGCTGGTATCTACCTCCGGCCCCGGGCTCGAGCCCATTCGTGGACACCAGTACCTGTGCATCAAGCCGCCGGTGTTGGCAACGAGTCCGTTTCAAACCACCGGCACGAGCCGGAATTTGTGCTCGGGGACGTTCTCGTTCGACCTGAATGCCTACTGGGCAGCAAACCCAAGTCAGGCCCCCGCCCCTGGGAGCCTGGTTTTCCTGCAAGCCTGGTGCGCCGATCCCGCTTCGGGCGTAAACGCGTCCCTGAGCGATAGCCTGTACTTCGAACTCGCGCCGTAAGGCCATCTAGATCCCCTGGCAGTGCTTGCTGCTCGTGGGCCAAGCGAGAAGCAGAGCGGGGAGCCATCGATTGGCCGCCGGCACACTAGACTTGTGCCTACGTGGCTCGCGCCGACCAACAAGCAGTTCCAGGCTGCCTTGCGCACGTCGCATTGCCCGCCGGTTTCGTTCTCGAGGAGGACGCCCGCGGGCGACTTGCCGTGCGCGAGGACTTGCGGGCCCAGTTTGCCGCCGCGGGCTGGGGCCTGGCGGGGGATGGCAGCGCCCGCGCGAGCACCTTGTTCGGCCGCGCGCCCTTGCAGGAGCTGGAACTGGTTGGTGCACGCTATGTCGTGCGCCGCTTCACGCACGGAGGTTTGCTGCGCTGGCTGACCGGCACGCGCTTTTTGGAATCCGAGCGGCCGTTCCGCGAAATGGTCCTGGCTCAAGCGCTGCGCGCCATGCAATTGCCCACGCCCGCTGTCGTCGCCGCGCGCGCGCTGCGCAGCGGCCCCGGTCTGTGGCGTCTCGACGTGGTTACCGAGCGCATCGAAAACTCTCTCGATTTGGCGCATGCCTTGGCGCGCGAAGACCTCGAGCCGCGCGTGCGGCGGCAACTGGTTGCCGCGGCGGGCGCTCTGGTGCGCCGCTTGCACGATCAGGGCTTCCTGCACGCCGACTTGACGCCTCGCAATCTTCTGGTGGACCTGGACTTTCTCGCTGGCCGCGGCGCCAATCCAACGCTTTGGGTGCTGGATCTGGACCGCAGCGTGCAAAAACCCGAACTCTCCATCGCGGAACGCCAACACAACGTCAGGCGCCTCTTGCGGCATGTGACGCGACTCTTGGAAAAGCGCGTGATGCACCTGCAGCGCACCGACTTGATGCGCTTCCTGTGCGCCTACGAAGCGCGGCGCCTGGAGCGCCGCGCTTTTCTCGCCCCGATCCTGCGCGCCCACGCGCGCAGCCTGGTCTGGCACCGCACCGGCTGGGCGCTGGAGAAAAAGCTCTCGACGCAGCAGCGCGACCCGGGGGCCGTCTAGTCTCGGGCGCCATCACCCTTGCGCGGGTAGGTCTTGTGAGGGCACCCCGAATTCTTGACCCAATTCCTCTACAATCGAGCGCATGTCGCGTCCTGAAAGCTGTTCAGGTCTAGCGGGCGTAAGTCCCGCCACGGTAATCGCCGGAGAGCCGTGTAGCAGGCTCCAGCCGGGGGGCGAGAGCCCCACGGCCGAGCGGAGCGTCAAGAGCC
>JAKFYL010000077.1 GCA_021730845.1 Planctomycetota bacterium
GGATGGCGCGCGTGCAGGCTGAACGCGACGCTACGGGGACTTGGACCCCGGTCTTTGGCTGGTTCTTGCTGCCGCTGGTTGCCTACGCCTGGACGCGCGGATTGTGGGCGCCCGATGAGCCCCGTTATGCCCAGATCGCCCAGGAATTGGTGGAGCGCGGCGACTTCTTGGTCATGCACCGCTGCGGAGAGCTGTACCCGGACAAGCCGCCGCTTTTGTTTTGGATCGCGGCCGCGCTCGGATCGTTGAGCGAGTGGAACCCGGCGGTCATGCGCAGTGTGACGCTGCTGTCGATGGCAGCTCTCGCCTGGACTACGTCGTTGTTTGCACGGCGTTGGTGGACGCGCACGGAAGCGCGCTGGGCCCCAGTGCTATTTCTGGGCATGGCGCTGGTGTTCGAGATCGGTGGGCGCTTGCAGATCGATCCGTTGCTGGCGGCTTGTTGCTGCGCGGCTTTGTACTTGCTCACGGCGGAGCAGGAGTGCGCGCGCGCAAAATCTCGGGCCGTGCTGCTTGCCGGAGCCTTGGCGGGCGCGGCGGCGCTGGCCAAAGGCCCCGTTGCCTTCGTCCACATCGGCTTGCCGCTGCTCGCGTGGAAGCTCGCGGGGTTGAGCGCGGGCGGCCCGAAGGCCGCGCGCAAGATAGTCGCGGGAGCCATCGCGCTGGCCGTATTGCCGGTGCTGACGTGGGCCGCGAGCGCGAGTCTCAAGGAGCCGGCCCTGTGGCGACCTTTGTTCTTCGGCCAGCATCTGGAGCGCGCAGTGGAAGGTACGGCCCACCGCGGCCCGCCGTGGCAAAACCTGGTGCGCATGCCCGCGCAGCTCTTGCCGTGGACTCCGTTGGTCGTAGCGGGCCTGGTCTTGGCTTGGAAACACTTGCGCGCCAGAGCTGCGCAGGAACGCGATACGGGCCTAGTCCGCGCGGGTCTGTGGTTCGGCGTACTGTTCGTTTTCTTCTCGATCATTCCCGCCAAACGCGACTTGTACTTGCTGCCCGCTTACCCTGCCGCCGCGCTGGTCGCCGCGCGAGCCATGGCGTTGCTCTGGCTGGCGCGTCCGAGCACGCGGTGGCTCACTTGGTGGCACGCCGGGCTCTCCATCGCCATTGGCTTGCTGCTCGCTGCCACCAAGTTCCTGCCCGCCAAGGGAGAGATCGATCCTGCCATTCTCGGCTGGCGCGCCGTGGTCGTTGCCGTACCATTCCTCGCCGGTGGACTGCTGCTCTTCGCCGCGGCACGCAAGCGCGCGCCCCACCAGGCTGCGCTCACCGCTGCGACAAGTTGGTGCGCAGCACTCTTTCTCGCGGCACTGCTGGTCCCGCCAGTGATTGACGCCAAGAAGTCGCCCAAGGAACTGGCCCTGTACTTGGCAGCACGGCCCGAAAAGCCAGCCCAGATTCCGTGCTTTGGCGTCCAGCCCGAGGGCTACCGCTTCTACGGCCGCGTTCCGGCCGTGCAGGGCCCGAAAGGGACCGGCGGCCAGGCTCTGGTCGACGCGCTCGAACGTGAACCGCAGGCTTTCCTCGCGCTGGTCAGCGACGACTTCTTTCAGCGCCTACCAGAGTCGAAGCGCGCGCGATTTCTCGTACTGCACCAGCAGTCCGTCGGATCGCGCAAGATCCTGGTGCTGGGACGCGCGGAAGATGCATGATCGCAGCGGTCGAGCGCAGTCGTTACTCCTGAAGACTTCCCGAACCCGCCCGGACCATCGTTCCGTGTCAAGCCAGGGGCACGTTGTTGTTACCTTCCGCGGCACGAAACCTAGGCACCGTTGCTGAATCCAGTATCCCTCATGTTGCGACCATGAACTCTCTTGCCGCCTTTGCCTGTCTCGTTGGTGCCATGCCCAGGCCGTGGGGTCCTCAACTTCCAAGTCAGATCGTTGTTGGCCAGCCTTCGATAGAGTTAAGCAGTTACCGGACTGTTGATAGGGCAGAAATAGTGGGGCCATATTACATTTCCTACTTTCCGACCCTCAACTTACCTGAGAAGACTGTAACTTTCCTGAGTCAAGCCCAACCCGTCCCGCCCGGTGAAGGAGGGTACGTTGGAACCGAAAAGCATTACGAGTCCGTTGGGTTCTGGCCGACGACTGCCGCTATCCTCGACAACGAGACAGTAGCTGTTGCCGGAAAGGGTGGGGATATCGACCAGGTGATGACCACCATCGAAGTCTGGAAAATGACTACGCCATTCGTGACGTTTCGAATCGACCCATTAACGGGACTGCAAGAGCCAACGATCGCGAATTTGCAAGTGCGATCGCGGACAGTCGTTTACAACGACGCAGTAGTAGGTCGAGACATTGTGCGGGCACTCATTCGTGTTCGCGGGAAGCCGTCATCCATGTTCGTGCAGTTCCATGATTCGAACGACCTGTACGAACTCGATTACACCCAGGCCGTCGCGCCGACATCTCCGCCGCCTGTGCCCCGCTTTCCGCTCACGAAGCTTTTTCGAGGAACTCCCGGGACGGACGTTCCGTTCGTGCCGGAGCTCGCGGATCGGTCGCGCAATTGGGTTTCTGGTGCTACTCACAACACCCAAGGAGTCCGATACTGCTGGTGGGTCAGCCTTGACGATCAAATCACGAATTCGAACTACGTGAAAACTCTAGAGGCGAGCGACTGGGATAAGAATGGCACCATCGATGCCTGGTCGGTGCCCACCGCGGAACAGAATCAGGCGGCTGGATTACTGGACATTTCCCAACACACGGAAGTCCGCTTGGCGACGATCTATCCGCGTTGGCAATAGATCGGACTCCACCCAACTACCGCCGATCCGATTCCTTTCGCAAGCGATCGCGCAGTAGCTCCAGGGCCCGGGCGCGGAACGAAGGGCCTTCGAGCGCCTCGAGTTCGCTGCGCTCCGCCGGCTGCAGCGGTTGGCGCCCCAGCTCTGGCAGCGTATCCCACTTGGACAAGAGCCGTTGCTTCACTCGACGTTCGATCTCCGCGCGCCGCGCTGCGGGCTCGAGCTGCGCTAGCTCCGCAAACCAAGCCGGATCGGGTCGCAGCAGTTGGAACGGCGGCCCCTTGCTCCCGTGCGCGCCCTGCCTGAGGTTGCGGGCGTCGTCCCAGCGCCGCAGAAACTCCTTGGGCGGCAGGTTTTGCCAAGTCTTGAACTCTTCCGGCGCGATGCCCGGTGGCAAGCCTTTTTGGGCCACTTGCCCGCGCAGGAATTGCGCGCGCAATTCGCTCAGGCGCCGGATTTGGGTCTGTTCGTCCGCGTTCTCGAGTTCCTCCACCTGTGCCGCGTCGAGCCCGAGCCTGGTCCCCCACTCGCGCAGTCCGCGCGCGCGCCGCTGACCGAGCTGGTCGGGACCGCCTTGGCCCCTGAGAGGCATTCCGGGCTGTGCCCCGGGCTGCCCAAAGCGCGCTTTGGCTTGGCCGGCGCGCTCTAAGCGCAGCTCCAACTCTTCGAGTCGATGTTGAAAGTACTCGCGCAACAGTTCGCGGCGCTGCGCCGGCTCCAGCCCCTCGAGTTGCCGCTGGATTTCCGCGGGAATCACGCCGCGACCACTGCCGCCCAGTTCATGCAGCCGACGCCAGCGAGCCAAGTGCTCTTGGCGCAGGCTGGGATCGACGCGCTGGAACTCGCCGTAGTTGCGCAAAATGCGCTCGCGCTCCTGGGGCGTGAGCTTGGACCAACGCGCTTGTCTGCCTTGCTGTGCGTGCACGGGCTCGGGGCGCTGCGCCGGATGTTGCGCCGGATGTTGCGCGGCCGCAGCACCCAGCGGAAGCGCCGCCAGCACGGACAACAAGACCGGCGCCCAAGCAGAATGAGTAGCCATCAGCCCTTGGTCTCCGTGGAAGCGCTTTTTGGATCGGGAGACTGCGCAGGATCGACCGGGCCAGACTCGGGCGCTGTGCGCAACCCACCGCCTTGGGCTTCGCTCCAGTCTTCGAACTCCAGATCGGCGAGCAGCGTCTCCAGTTCGATCGCCGACAACACCATTTCGCCTAGCTCCGGATCGCTCAGGGCCTCCCACTGCTCGAAGAATTCGAGCGAAGCCAGGAGCTCCTCGGGCAATTCCGGCAACCCATCGACCGACTCCCGCGGTGGCTGGTTCGTCGATTTGACAAACGTCGACGGATCCGTGGGCTGCCCAAGCTTGGGTTGGAACGAATCGCGCGCCAACAGGAACCACAGGAGCACAGCCGCGGCCAAGGCGAGCACGGCGGACCACGCGGGCAATCGTCTTAGCGACGCGCCTCGTTCCAGCGGCAGAGCTGCGGGCGACTTGGGAAGCAAACTAGGTTGGGCCGCGACGCGCTCGCGCGCCAAACCGGCGAGCACGCGCTGGCTCAAACCCTTGGTGCCCTGTGGCTCCAGCGAGCCGGCGCGCACGGAATCATGCCGGGGCTGTTCCACCTCGTCGCACTGGGCAAGCAAACGGTCGAGGTCGGCGTGAGCCGCTCGAGGCTCCTGGCGCGCGGATGCAAGCCCTGCCAAAACGCGCGCAGCCAACGCCGGAGATTCGCTTCGAGGCACGGTCCAACCATCCAGCAAGGCGTCCAACCGAGCGCCCTGGCGTTCTTCGCGCAGACGCGCCAAGACGCGCTGCGCTAGAGCTTTGGGCAGCTCGATAGGTCCGAGCGCGGGAAGCGTCGACAGAATCTCTTCCAGGGCTTCCTCGCTGGAAAGCAGTTCGCGGCAGCGCTCGCATTCCAAGAGGTGCGCGTGGCAAGCCAGTCGCGCGGAAAGATTGCGGGTAGCTCCCGCTTCGAGCGCCGATTCCAATTCGGCGCGCAGGGCAAGACATTGGGGACTCATGGCGTGACTTGCTCCAAGAACGGCGCCAGGCGCTCGCGCAGGGTTTCGCGCGCGCGGTGAATCAGGGACTTGACCGCCTTTTCGCTGGAGGAGAGCACCTCAGCAATTTCGTGGTAGGGCATGTCTTGGTACTTGGCCAGGATCAACGCCATGCGTTGGTTCTCGGGCAGACTGGCGATGGCTTGTCGCACGGCGAGCACGACATCCTGGCGCTCGAGTTCGGTGGTCGCGTCTTGGGCTTTTGGATCGCTGACTTCGCTCGCGTGATCGTCGCCGTAGACGTCGGATGCATGCCCCTGGTCCCGGGCCATGTACACGTCACGGGAACGTTCGCGCTTGTTGGCGGCCAGATTAAACGTGATGCGGTACAGCCAGGTCGAAAAGCGCGCCTTGGGGTCGTAGCGCTCGCGGGAACGCAAGACGCGCAGGAACACCTCCTGGACCATGTCCTCGCGGTCGGCTACGTGCCCCAGGAACCGCGTCAGGAGCGCGAATACGCGGTCGGCGTACAAACCCACGATTTCGTCGAAAGCGGCCTCGTCGCCGGCCTGATAGCGCAGCATCAAGCTGACGCCCAAATCTTCCTGCGACTGTGGATTCATGCCCAAGCCTGAATCTAACCCGCCGGGGCCCCCTAGGTTCCGCAGGAAGCACCTACCCGGTCCTACGTGGCCCACTCCCGACGAATCCTCTCCGGTCACCCCCGGAAGCCTCTTCGCCCAAACGGAGGCCGAGCGGATCCACTTTTTCGTAGTTCCCCGATCCCAAAAAATCCGGGGGGCTACCGGCTTCACCGCGTAGCCCCCCGTCGACAGCAGCGATGTACGCGCCTGTCAGTACCTACGGGCAACCGAGCGGCGGATAGTGGAATCCAACATCCGCGTTGCCCATATCACCCGCCCCAGACGTGCTCGTCGACCAGGGTGTCGACGGGAACCCCGGCAAACCGGACTGCGCGTAGGTCAGGTTCGAGTAGTCCACGCACGGACTGGCCGGCTGGAGAAAGAACATCCCGTTGGGGCTGTAGTTGCACGTGTAGCCACCGGGAGGCGCCACGAATAGGGGATTGCCGGGGCTGTTCATGGTCCCCGCGAAGAACCCGGTCGGGCCTATGAAGCTGTAGGTCGATACGATTCCGCCTGCGACCGTCACGATCTGCGACACAGCCGGAACCGTGGACGTATTCGAATACAGAACGGAGTAGTCGACGTTTGTCACCTCAGAGGCAGGTGCGTTGCGGTAGATCCCGCCGCCGCCACCCGGCGCTGCGTTCGCGCTGAGGGTGCAGAACTTGACATTCACGAACGCGTCCTCGATTGCCAGCCCGCCGCCTTGCGCAGCCGTATTGGAGACCAGGAGGTTGTTGTGAAAATCGTAGGGCGCAGTGCCTTGAATGTCGGCCAAGTCCGAGATGAACACGCCGCCTCCAAGCGCGGCCGGCCCAGTTGCTGCATTATTTTGAAGCGTCGAGTTGCGAATGGAAAGCAGCTCGGAATCGTGGGCGGTAATTCCGCCGCCGAGGCCACCGAAAGAATCCTCCGCCGAGTTCGACGAAAACTCGCTACGCAGAACCTCCAGCAGCGAGAAGAACGAGTAGACACCGCCGCCCTGCGTTGCTCGATTGATGAGGAACTTCGTCTTTTCCACGTGGACCGATTCCGGGTACAGCTCCGTGCCCATCATGCAAAGTCCTCCACCAAGACCCGCGAGCGCCCGATTGTTGTTGAATCTGGACAACTGAACGAACAGCACAACTGGACCGGGCTGTCCAACGGGACCTGGACCACCGCGTGTAATGAAAACGCCGCCACCGTTTCCGGACAGTGCTTCGTTGTTGTCGAATTCACATCGCGACAGTCGCATCTGAGGCGTATCGAGCTCGATGAACACGGCGCCACCGTTGACGTCGGCGCGGTTGTTCCTGAAGAAATCGTTGCGAATCAGGGGCGTTGCGCCGCTCACCAAGATCGCTCCGCCGTCCTGAGCGTAACCGTTCCTGAACGTTAGATGTTCCACAATGGTCGTGTTGTTCTGATTGCCTGCGATCCTGAGCAACGGAGCGCCGAACGCGCTGACGCCGTCGAGAATGGCGGAACCCGACGGCAGCGCCCCTCGGAGAGTCAAGTTCTTGCTCAACAAGTCAACTCGAGTCGTGGAGAGGTCGTAGACCCCGGGATTGAAGAAGATGATGTCGCCCGAGGCTGCACCGTTGATCGCAGCCTGGATGCCTGCACCACCACCACCAGGATTGACGGTGTGGGTTACTTGCGCCATACCAAGACATGCCAGAGAGCAGGTCGCCAACGCGAGCCGGGCGGCGCGCGGCGAACCATCCAGGGAGAAGCTAAAAATCCGTTTGGGTGAAAACATACCTGCCAACTTGCGCGGCTCGCGCAGTCAAAGGAGATGAGAGTGTCGCGGTGTCGGGCCCAATCCGGACCCTGAAGACGCCGTGCCGCTGAGATAGCGCTTCAGAACGGCACGAAAGTTTCCGGACTCCACGCAACCGCTTTTCGCGTTCCAGACGATCTGGAGCAGTGCACTTTTTGAAACTATTCGAAGAGTTTCAACGCAGTTCGTTTGCGCGTTCGACGAGCGCGCGCGCAAGACGCCACGGCCAAACGACGCGCCAGGGTTTGCCGATCAGCTTGCCGATCGGAGTCGGTCCCCAATCGCGCCCATCGACGCTTTCGGAGGAATTGTCGCCCAGCAAGAAAACTTCATCCGGGCCGAGCACCAGCGCACCATCCGCCGCAAAGCGCCCGCGCGGAGTGAAGTGCAAATCTCTCCCGATGCGCACGCGCTGGAGGACAAGACTGCCCTGTGGCACAGAGATACGTACCCGCCGCGCCAAGTGGCGATAGGCCGGATCGGGCGCGCCTTGGATTGCGGTGTTGGCCGAATAGTCCTTGGAGCACTGGAGCTGACCGTTGACGTTCAAGCTCAAGGCATTGTCAACGTTGGAAAACGTGAGCTCGAGCTTTTCGCCTGGACGAGCATCCAACTCTCCTTGCGCCAAGAGTTGGAACGCGCCGGGCGCTTCGATGCTCGGATCCTGCACCAAGGAAGCTTCCGCGATGAAGCGTTCCAGGAAGATCTCGGCCTTGTGTGACCCATCGAAACGCAGGCGTGCGACGAAGCGATCGGCGTGCTCGGTCAGTTCGACCACCAGTTCTCCCGGAGCCGCTGACCAGGAAAGTCCCAGTGCGATCCACAAATCACCCACTTCGACGCGTCCTGGGATGACATGCCCCCCGGCGGTGCGGTAGCCATCGGTGATTCGATGACTCCAAGTCGCGCTTGCGGGTGCGGCTCCGGCCGCCATGCGCCACGTGCGCCCGGCCAAGATCGCCTCTCCGGAGCTGTGGAAATGGGCGGGCGAATCGTCGCTGGTGCTATCGAACAAGATCACCGGTGGTGGCCGCGGCTGCTTGAAGCCGAGCACCCTGCCGTTGACGTATACGTCCCCTTCGACCAAGCGCACGCTCTCGCCGGGCAGTCCCACGACACGTTTGACGGCCGGGGTCAGCTGACCTTCTTGCTCGACGACGACCAGGTCGAAGCGTTTCGGCGTGCGTCCGCGCTCGTACAAAACCAAAACCCGTTCCCCGCCGCTTGGGCCGCCCCATTCCCCAGGCGTGGCGCCGCGGATCGTGGGCTCCATGGAGTGCGAAGTGACGTGGTAGACATCGCCCAAGAACACCCGAAAGCCGGCAAGCAGGGCCGTGCACAGCACCAAGACCCACAGTCCTCGTACAAGTCTGCGCCGTTTCATGTGCGAGCTACCACCGCCATGGATCTGGCCTAGGCTATCCTGGTTGGCTCGCGGCTCCACTTTCTCCCGTCCTAGCAATCCCTAAACCTGAGCACCTTTCCTTTCGTGTCGACCTTTCCCTGCTTGGCGTTGCTTTTTCTGGCGTTCGCGCCGTCCGTGGCCCCAGCCGGCGACCCGGTCATGCCCGCGCGCACCGAGCCCGTCAACAAACTCATCGAGGACCTGGAATACTGCGTGCTGGCCGAGGGTGACGGGGCGCATCCGGGCCTGGGGGACAAGGTCACTGTGCACTACAACGCCTGGCTCGCCGACGGGACTTTGTTCGACTCGACGTACAAGAAGGGAACACCCTACCAGTTCGTCATTGGAGATGGCTCAGCCATCGAAGGT
>JAKFYL010000480.1 GCA_021730845.1 Planctomycetota bacterium
CCTCCCATCCCACCCTATGTTCTTCGACTACCTCAACGTCCTTGTATTCGTTGCGGTGGGGTTCGTGTTCGTATTCGCGAACCTATTGATCGCTTCCTTGCTGCGCCCCAAGCGCCGCACGGGGGTAGGCCTGGAAACCTACGAATGCGGCGAGGAGACCATCGGCAGCGCGTGGATCCAATTCGACATTCGCTACTACACGGTAGCCCTGGTTTACGTGATCTTCGCCGTCGAGATCGCCTTCTTGTTCCCCTGGGCGCGCGTGCTTCAGGACGCTTTGACCAACTCGGGCGCCGCAGCCGGGAAGGGCATCGGATTCTTCGCGCTGATCGAAGGCTTGGTATTCGTCTCCATCCTGTTCCTCGGGCTGGTGTACGTCTGGCTCAAGGGCGACCTGGATTGGGTGCTGACCTACGGCGGATCGCGTTACGAACCCAAGACTGCCGCGCCGCGAATGCGAGTGGCCAGCCGCGCCGAGGTGGAGCAGTCCCCTGCGCCTGGCACAGCGGCGCAAGGCGCTCCTGCTCCAGCCCCCGTTCAATCGGCCTGATTCTTCCTTCTCCAGACTCCTTTATTCGGAAGCGACTGCACCAACCGCCATGGCATTGCTCGAGAACGCCTTCGAGGAAAACGCGCTCACCACGCGCGTGGACTGGCTCATCAACTGGGCCAGGCTCTCCAGCATCTGGCCCATGACCTTTGGACTGGCCTGTTGCGCCATTGAAATGATGGCCGTCGGCGCCGCACACCACGATATCGACCGTTTTGGAGCTGGAGCCTTCCGGGCATCGCCGCGGCAAGCCGACTTGATGATCGTCGCGGGCACGGTGAACTTCAAAATGGCCGAGCGCGTCAAGCGCCTGTACGACCAAATGCCTTCCCCCAAGTACGTCATGGCCATGGGGGCCTGCGCGACCGGCGGCGGGCCGTACTTCAAGTACGGCTACACCGTGGTCAAGGGCGTGGATCGGGTCGTGCCGGTAGACGTGTACATCGCGGGCTGCCCGCCGCGGCCGGAAGCTCTGCTCGAAGGTCTGATCAAGCTTCAAGAGAAGATTCGCAATTCCTCGGTCATTCGGCGGCCCGCGCGGACCGCCTGATCGGCAGCACCACGCGAGCATCCAAAGAGCTATGGATTTCCAGGGAATCCACGATCGGCTGCGCGCCTGCAACGCGCCCGGCTTGCTCGGCATCGATTTGCCGCGCGGTCCCGATCCCAAGGACAAGAAGGACAAAGGTCGCGCGGGCGATCCATTCGTGCTCGTCGAGCCTTCCAAGCTCGCAAGCTTCTTGACTGTGTGCCGCGACGACGAGCGCCTCAGCTTCGAAATGCTGATCGACTTGTCGGCCGTGGACCCGGCCAAGGAAGACCCGAATTTCTGGGTCGTGGTGTCGCTGCTTTCCGTGCAGCGCAAGCACCGTTTGCAGATCAAGTGCGTATTGCCCAAGTCGCAGGCGAGCTTGCCCAGCACCGTGCCCGTGTATCGCGCTTCCCAGTGGCACGAGCGCGAGTGCGCCGAAATGTTCGGGATCCGCTTCGAGGGCCATCCCGACCCGCGCAACATCCTGCTGCCTGACGATTGGGTCGGGCACCCGATGCGCAAGGACTACGAATTCCCCAAGGAGTACCACGGCATTTCGTGCGAGTGACCCCATGGCCGTAACTCCTTCCCAAGCTGCGCCGCACCACGGCGATCCGCAGCCGACCGATGCCCAGCGCGCGGCGCGCAAGGGCGCGCAACACGCCCCCGGGACACCGCTGTCCCAGTTCGGAGCCGAGCGCGTTCTGCCTTCCGGCGAGCGCGAGGTGGCGCTGGACGTGCGCACCTCCGACATGGAGATCAATTTTGGGCCCCAACACCCCGCGACGCACGGCGTCATGCGCGTGCTCATGCGCACGGACGGGGAACTGGTGACCGGCGCGCAGCCGCACCTGGGCTACCTGCACCGCTGCGCCGAGAAGATCGGCGAGAGCGTCGAGTGGCTGCAGTACCTGCCGTACACCGACCGCTATGACTACCTGGCGGCCATGAACAACAACCTGGCCTACTCGATGGCGGTCGAGGCCTTGCTGGGCGTGCCGATCCCGCGCCGCGCCGAGATGCTGCGCGTGATTTGCGCCGAGCTCAATCGCATCGGATCGCACCTAGTGGCCATTGGCACGTACGGACTGGACATCGGCGCTTTCACGCCCTTCTTCTACGCCTTCCGCGAACGCGAGTGGATGATGGCGCTGTTCGAAAAGATCTGCGGCGCGCGTTTGACCTACAGCTACATCCGCATTGGCGGCGTCTTCAACGACGCTCCGGTGGGCTGGCTCGAGGACGTGGCACGCTTCTGCGACACCTTCGAGGAGAAGTGGCAGGAGTACTTCGATTTGTTAATGGTCAACCAGATCTTCATCAAGCGCACCGCCAACATCGGCGTGATCAGCAAGGAGATGGCCTTCGACTTCGGCTTGACCGGGCCCATGCTGCGCGGTTCCGGCGTGGACTGGGACTTGCGCCGCGACTTGCCCTATTCGCTGTACGGGGAAATCTGCCGCGACAAGGCCTTCGGCATTCCGATCGCGCGCGGCGAAATGGGGCAACTGGGCGACTGCTGGGACCGCGCCTGGGTGCGCACGGTCGAGATGATGGAGTCGGTCAAGATCGTGCGCTGGTGCTTGCAGCACATCGAGCCCGGTCCGGTGCTAGGCGACATCCCCAAGACGTTGCGCGTGCCCGTGGGTGAGGTCTACGTCGGCATCGAAAACCCGCGCGGCGAACTGGGTCACTACGTGGTCTCCGATGGCGGCAAGATCGCTATTCGAGTGCGCGTGCGCGGACCCTCATTCACCAACCTGGCCGTGGTCGAGGAACTGCTTCCCGGCGCCTTGGTTGGAGACGCCATCGCCATCATCGGATCCACGGACATCGTCGTGGGAGAAACGGACCGCTAGGTATGCAAAGCGGAAGCAACGTATTTCTGGAGGGACTGCGCCAATTCGCGCCCGAGGCCGTGCCTGGCTGGGCGCTGATGTTGACGGCCGCTGGTATCGGCGTGGCTATCGTCATGGGGCTCGTCTCGGTGAACGCCATCTTCTCGGTGTGGCTCGAGCGCAAGGTGTCGGGACACATCCAATGTCGCTACGGACCGATGTACGTCGGTTGGCACGGTTGGCTGCAGTCGATTGCCGACGGAGTCAAGCTGCTGCTCAAGGAAGACATGATTCCCGCCGGGGCGGACCGGGCGATGTTCATGCTCGCTCCGGCGTTGGTCTTGGCGTCCATCTTGGGCGCCATGGCGGCCTTCCCCTTGATGCCAGACGTGTTCTTCGCCGACTTGGACCTGGGCCTGTTCGCAATCTTGGCCTTCAGCTCGCTGACGACCATCGGCGTTGTCATGGCCGGCTGGGCCTCCAATTCCAAATGGACCATCTTCGGCGCCATGCGCGAGGCGGCGCAGGTGGTGGCCTACGAAATTCCGCTTGGAGTCGCGCTGCTCGTGCCCGTGATGGTTGCCGGCACGTTCAATCTGCGCGAGGCCAGCGC
Organism: Planctomycetota bacterium; assembly: GCA_021730845.1. Lineage (GTDB taxonomy): Bacteria > Planctomycetota > UBA1135 > UBA1135 > JAKFYL01. The sequence continues at coordinate 3,534 of JAKFYL010000480.1, forward strand.
GCTGCAGTCGGGCATGTGGGGCATGGATTGGTTCGTCATGCCCTGGAACAACCCGTTCGTGCTGCCGGCTGCGGTCCTGTTCCTGGTGGCGGCCCTGGCGGAAACCAAGCGCGCACCGTTCGACTTGCCGGAAGCGGAATCGGAACTCGTCGCAGGTTTCATGACCGAGTATTCGGGCATCCGCTGGTCGTTCTTCTTCATGGAAGAGTACGCGGCGATGTTCCTGATGTCGGCGGTCGGCGCGGTGTTCTTCTTTGGCGGGTTCGAAAGTCCACTCACGGCCCTGGCGGCGCGCCTAGTCGAAGATCCGCGCTTGATCGTTCCCGCGGCCGAGGGCGGAATGCGGCTGAATCTGGGTTCGCTGCCCTACCAGCTAGCGGCCGGCACGACGCTCTTGCTCAAGACCTTTGCCGGCATCTTCTTGATGATGTGGCTTCGCTGGACCCTGCCGCGCATCCGCATCGACCAGGTCATGACCATGGGCTACAAGTACCTGACTCCGCTGGCGCTCCTGTGCGTGCTGGGGGCGGGAATTTGGGAAGCCATTCGACACAGTTGGCTGCGCTGATCCCATGACCCAAACCACGACACCTTCCGGCTACGTCAAGAACATCTGGGACAGCGTCAAATCGACGCTGGTCGGGATGCGCATCACGGGCAAGTATCTGCTCCAAAAGCCGATCACGGTCCAGTACCCCGACGAACGCCTGCCGATCCCGGATCGCTACCGCGGCATCCATTACCTCGAGCAAGAAAAGTGCATCGAGTGTCTGGCCTGCGCGCGCGCTTGTCCGATCGACTGCATCGAAATGGAAGCGGTGCGCCACGGCAAGGAGCTGGAGTGGATCAGCTTCACGCTGGACTACCAAAAGTGCATGTTCTGCGAGCTGTGCGTGTATCCCTGCCCCAAGGATTGCATCCACATGGGCACGGAGTACGCCTTCGTGACCTTCGATCGCAGCGAGTTCAAGCATGACCTGCTCTCGTTCAAGGGCATGGACCGCGCCGCGCGTGAGCGCATGAAGGAAGCCGAAGCCAAGAAGGCGGCCAAGGCGGCCGGCGGAGCGAGCGAAGCCTCCAAGTCCGAGGAATCTGCGTCCTGACGGCCCCCTTAGACCCTGCGCATGAAAGCACCCTCCACGATCTTCTACGCACTGCTGGGCCTGGGCTCCTTGGCCGGCTTGGCGCTGGGCCTGGCTTCGGCTGGTACCCACGGCCTGCTGTTCGCGTTGTTCACGATCCTGGTCGTGGGCGGATCGTTGATGTGCGTGTTCGAACCATCCGTCGTGCGCAGCGCCTTCTGCTTGGTGGGGACCTTCGGCGGCACGGCCGGCCTATTCCTGCTTCTGGGCGCGGACTTCCTGGCCATGAGCCAGCTCTTGATCTACGTCGGCGGCATTCTGGCGCTGCTTCTGTTCGGGGTCATGCTCACACCGCCCGACTTGAGCGAGCGCAGGCTGCCACGCGTGCTGGGCGGGCTGGCCGCCGTGGGCGTCATCGTTGCATTCTTCGTGGGCAAGGTCGCTGGCGTTGCGCGCTGGGTTCAGACTCCGCAATTGAAGGCGCCGGTCAGCCGCACGGAGGAGATCGGAGTCGGCTTCCTGGCCGCCAACGAGTACATGATCGCCTTCGAATTGGCGGCGGTGGTGCTGACCGTGGCGCTGGTGGCAGCGGTGTACATCGCGCGCCGACGCAAGGAAGACTTGACCGAGAACGAAGACCGCCCAAGCGAGCCGTTCGCCGCCCAAGTGTCCCAAGTATCCCAAGCGCACGCGGAGTCCCACTGACATGGCGCTATCCGCCTACATAGCCGTATCCGCCGTGCTGTTCGCGCTCGGCATCGTGTGCATCGTCACCCGGCGCAACATCATCTACGTGCTCATGGGGATCGAAATGATCCTCAACGCCGCCAACATCAACTTCGTGGCTTTCGCGCGTTTCAACGGCGACGGCTTGGACGGGCAGATGATGGCCATTTTCGTGATCATCCTGGCCGCGGCCGAAGCCGCCGTGGCTTTGGCCATCGTGCTCAACGTGTTCCACCTGTTCGAAACGGTCAAGCCCAGCGAAGTGGACTTGATGCGCGACTGACAAGGCGCCTCCCCCCCAGAAAGCCTGCCCCCGCGATCCATCCCGTCCATGGAGATTCTCCAATTCGATCCCGCAACGGACTTCAAGCTGCTGCTGGCGGCTCCGTTGATCCCCTTGTTGGGGTACGTGATCCAAATCTGCTTCGGCAAATTCCTGCCGCGCAAAGGCGATTGGCTGCTCACGGGTGGCATGTTCGCCACCATGTGCATCACGGTGTACATGTTGGCCAAGGCCATCTACGCCGCCTACCGAGGCGAGCCGTTCCAGCACCACTCCGGCGACGAAATCGGACTGGCCTTCCACTGGCTGTATTCCAGCGAGGAAGCGGCCGGTGGAACGACCAATGTCGTGGCCGCGATTTTTTACGACAGCCTCGGCGCGGCCATGCTGGCCGTGGTGGGCGTGGTCTCGTTCTTCGTGCACCTGTTTTCCACGGGCTACATGAAGGGGGACAAGCGCTACCACATCTTCTTCGCCAACATCAGCCTGTTCACCTTCGCCATGCTCGGGCTGGTGCTGTCGGACAACATCCTGTTCCTGTTCATCTTCTGGGAACTGATGGGGCTCATGAGCTACCTGCTCATTGGGCACTTCTCGCACGATCCCGGTTCCGGCTTCCACCGCTGGGCGACGTGGGCCTGCAAGAAGGCCTTCATGACCACGCGCATCGGCGACGTGTGTCTGCTGATCGGGATGCTGATGTTCTACCGTGAGTTCCACACCTTCCGTTTCACGGAGCTGTGGGAAGCGGCCAAGAACACCGTCGCTGCCAACGGCGGCGTGTTCCCCGCCTGGATGACCGTGGCCGGATTGTTCGTGTTCGGCGGAACCGTGGGCAAGTCGGCCCAGTTTCCGCTGCACGTTTGGTTGCCTGACGCCATGGCCGGTCCGACCCCGGTGTCGGCCATGATCCACGCCGCGACCATGGTTGCCGCGGGTGTGTTTTTGCTTGGGCGCACCTACCCCTTGATGTCGCCCGACGCGCTGACCGTGATCACCGTGGTCGGCGCCACCACAGCCATCTTTGCCGCGACGATCGGCATGACGTCGTGGGACCTCAAGGCAGTGCTGGCCTACTCGACCGTCTCCCAATTGGGGTTCATGGTCGCCGCGGTCGGGCTCGGGAACGTGACCGCGGGCATGTTCCACATGGTGACCCACGCCTTTTTCAAGGCTTGCCTATTCCTCTCGGCGGGATCGGTCATCCACGGCTGCCACCACGAGCAGGACATGCGCATGATGGGGGGGCTGCGCAAGAAGATGCCGATCACCTTTGCGTGCACCCTGGCCTGCACGCTGGCGATCTCGGGCATGCCTCTATTCTCGGGCTTCTACTCCAAGGACATGATCCTGGCCGCGGGCTTCGAGCGCGTGCTCGGGCATTTCAACGGTTGGTCCTTGTACGCGTTGCTGGCGCTTTCCTGCGCCGCGATGATCACGGCCTTCTACATGTTCCGCTTGATCTGGTTGACCTTCTTCGGTGAGTACCGCGGGTCGATGGAAAGGCACATGTACACCGACATGCTGGTGGCGCATGGTCGCGGCGGACACTTGGTCTACCACGACGCCCTGGGGCGCCTGCACGCACCCAAGGACGAGCCGCTCTCCGCGGACGATGGACACCACGGCCACGGCGGACATGATCACGGCGGTCACGGCCATGACGCGCACGGCCACGCAGAAAAAGCCGCCCACGGGCACGACTCAGGTCACCACGGGCACGACTCAGGTCACCACGGGCACGACTCAGGTCACCACGGGCACGACGCTGGGCACGCCGGACATGGCGCCATGGATTCCCACGCTGGCAGCCACGGCCACCACGACCATGCCGTGGTTCCGCACGAGTCTCCGATCAACATGACGCTGGGGTTGATCGTGCTGGCGCTCCTGGGCGTCTTCGGCGGTCACTTCTGGCTGGCTCAAGGCGATCCCTTGGTGCACCACTCCAAGCCGTGGTTCGTCAAACTCGCCAGTTGGGATCGCTTGTACGGTCCCACGGTGGGTGAGTGGGCGAGCCGCCAGCCCGTGGGCGAAGAGGCCCGCGCGCACATGGAGCACGTGGCCCACCAGTCCCACAGCTACGCCTTGTACGTGTCGCTGGCCGTATTGACCCTGGGCTTCTTGGCCTCCTGGTTCCTGTACGTGCGCCGCCGCGACCTGCCGGGCAAGATCGCGCGCAACTTGGGCCTGGTCTACGAGACCGTGCGCAACAAGTACTACGTCGACGAGTTCATCCAGCGCACCTTTATCGCCGGATCGTTCGCTCTGGCGCGCATTCTGTCCTGGGTCGACAAGTACGTCGTCGACGGCTTGGTGCTCGCCATCGGACGCCTGGGCAAAGCGATCGGCGGCTTTTCCGCTTGGTTCGACCGCACTTTCGTCGATGGCGCGGTCAACGGCGTCGGCGCCCTGTCCCAAGCCTTCGGCGGGGTCACGCGCCTGATCCAAACCGGCCGCATCCAACAGTACGCAGCCTTCGCAGTCGCTGGCGGCCTACTCGCCGCCGTTTGGCTGATCATGCTTTGATTTCCGCCCCTGCAAAGCCCCCCGAAATTCCCACTCTCCCGCACGAGCTTCTACCGGAATGGAATCCCAAATCCTGACCTGGATCACGTTTCTCCCCATGCTGGGGATGGCGCTGATCCTGCTAGTGCCAAGCACGCAGAAGGGCTTGATCAAGACGATCACCCTGGCCGCGACCTTCGTGCCGCTGGTGCTCGCGACGCACCTGTACTTCAACGTCTTCGACAAGACCCAGGCCAGCCTGCAGTGCACCAAGAAGCTGCTGTGGATCGAATCCATCCAGGCCTACTACTACGTGGGTGTCGACGGGCTCTCCTTGGCGCTGGTGTGGCTCACGACCCTGCTCTTGTTCCTCGGCACGATTTCGAGCTTTGGCATGGAGCGCGCAGGCAAGGCCTATTACGCGCTGCTGCTGCTGCTCGAAGTCGGAGTCTGCGGCGTGTTCGTCAGCCTGGACTACTTCCTGTTCTACGTGTTCTGGGAGATCATGCTCCTGCCGATGTACTTCTTGATCGGCATCTGGGGTGGGCCGCGCCGCGAGTACGCCGCGATCAAGTTCTTCCTGTACACCCTGGCCGGTTCGGTCCTGATGCTGGTCGCAATCGTGGCGCTGCGGCTGGACAGCGGCACGTTCGACATCCCGCGCATGATCGAAATGGCCCGTGCGGGGAGCCTGACCGGCGCCAATCTGCCCGCTGGCGGCGAACTGCTAGGCATGCAGTTCACCACTTGGGTGTTCTGGTTCCTG
>JAKFYL010000448.1 GCA_021730845.1 Planctomycetota bacterium
TTGGTGCCAGGCTCGTTTGTTTTGCGCGCCACGGCGCGCAAAACAAACGAGCCTGGCACCAAAGGTGTTGGATTCGAGCCTGGTACGGTACCGCCAAAGGTGTTGGATTCGAGCCTGATACGGTACCGGCGGTACCGGGATTCGAGCCTGGTTCGGTAGCGCCACCGCCGCCGCCGCAACGCCGAAGCGGTCGGACCTGTGGGCATTCGCGCGCTCAGCGCTTGCGAGCCAGAACGGCCATTTCGTCGCCGGGATTGATGGGCAGCGCCACCTTCTCGGCCCAGCGTTCGTTGATCACCGACAAGCACATCTTGCTCAGCAAGGGACTGTAGGTCTTGAGGCGGTCCAGGATCAGAGCCAGGCTGCGCGGCCGACCCATCGAGCGCAGGAATTCGATCTCGAAACCCGTTTCGTTCAGCGTGCGGCGCAAGGTGCGCCGATCGAAGTAGGTCAGGTGTTCGATGGGCTTGAGGTGCAGCCATCGCACCCCGCTAAACCGAGAAACCATGGATCCCACGTCGGGCGTGGACATGAACAGCACGCCCTTGGGCGCGAGCATCTCGCGCACTGTTTCCAGCGCTTGGCGCGGCTCGGTCAAGTGCTCGATCACGTCGTTGAGCACGATGGCGTCAAAGCGTTTGCCGGTCAGCTCAGGGTGGGGGAAGGTCCCGCAGATGGCTGTGAGTCCAGCTGCGTGGCAACTCGCCACGCTGGAGGAGTTGACTTCGATCCCGATCGTGTTCCAGTTCCGCTCCGCGGCCACTTTCAAGAACGTCCCGGGGCCGCAACCGATGTCGAGCAAGTTGCGTCCGTGGCAGTGTTTCTCGATCAGTTCCAAGCGCTTGGCAAAGCCCAGCGCGTCCAGTTGGAGCGTGCGCAGGTAGTACTGGGTATTGGAAATCGACTGGCCGTTGTAGAGCTTGCACAAGGTGTCCAAGCTCAGCCGCGGGTTCACGTACACGGCGCGGCAGTCCTGGCAGCGCACGATGTCCAAGTCCTGCTTGCGAAAGCGCTTGTGGTACTTGCCAGAGGCGCACACCGGGCAGGTGACCTGCTCCAGGTTCTCGGGTCGGATCGCGCGCAGGACGCTGGCGGGTTCCGCGTCGGTACCGGCCGCTGGGCGCGCGGCCGTTTGGTTGTGTTTTTGGGCTGCCAAACCAGATCCTTGAACCATGCAGGATACCGGACCCGGGCAGGTTCGGTCGCCGCGCGAGCTTTCTTGGCCGCATTTCCCGGCGCGTCCGCCGCGGGCGGATCTCGTTCGCCGTGGCCCCGAGCCCTACACTCTGGCTCCACGCAGCCGCGCCCCAGGAGGACAGAGGGCCGCCGTGCGAGATCACCATGGGCCAAGCAAGCGTCATCAGGAGCCAAGTCATGAACACCGGGGTCAAAGTCCGCCGCGCGCTGATCAGCGTCAGCGACAAGACGGGGTTGGAAGCTTTTGCGCGCGGACTCCTGCCCCTAGGGATCGAAATCCTTTCCACCGGAGGTACCTACAAGGCGCTCGTCCAGGCTGGACTCGCCGTGCGCGAAGTCAGCGACTACACCGGGTTTCCGGAGATGATGCACGGCCGGGTCAAGACGCTGCACCCCAAAGTGCACGGGGGAATCTTGGCTCTGCGCGACGACCAGGCCCACGTGGCTGCGATGCAAGAGCACGGCATCCAGGGCATCGACATGGTGGTGGTCAATTTGTATCCCTTCGAGGCCACCGTGAGCCGCGCCGGCGTCAGCCGCGAGGAGGCCATCGAGCAAATCGACATCGGCGGGCCCTCGATGCTGCGCTCGGCGGCCAAGAACCACCGCTTCGTGGCCGTAGTCAGCGATCCGGCCGACTACCAGCGCGTGCTGGATGAAATGCGCAACGGGCAGGGGCAGATCGGCGAGAGTTTGCGCCGGGAACTCGCGACCAAAGCCTTCGCCGCTACGGCGCGCTACGACGCAGCGATCACCCAGTGGCTGTGGCGCGACGACCACCAGGGCGACACGCCTGAGGATTTGTATCCGCCGAGCATGGTGCTTGCGGGCCGTTTGGAAACGACGCTGCGCTACGGAGAGAACCCGCACCAAAGCGCGGCCTTGTACCGCGAGGGCGCCGTGAGCGAGGCCAGCGTGGCTGCCTGCAAGCTCCTGGGCGGCAAGCAACTGTCCTACAACAACCTGGTCGACCTGGACGCGGCTCTGGGCCTGGCCAAGGAGTTCGAGGAACCGTTCGTTGCGGTGACCAAGCACAACAACCCCTGCGGAGCGGCCGCTGCGGATTCAATCGCGCAAGCATTGGAACAGGCCTGGGCAGGCGATCCGATTTCCGCCTTCGGGTCCGTGTTGGCGTTCACGCGCTTAGTGGACCTGGCCTGCGCCGAATTCCTGGTCTCCGGCAACCGCTTCGTGGAAGCCATCATCGCTCCGGGATTCGACCCGGCAGCTCTGGAACTCCTGACCACAAAACCCAAGTGGGGCAAGAACGTGCGGCTGCTCGCCAGCCCGCCGATCGGCCCGAACTCGCGGTCGGCGTCCGAGCTGGAAGTGAAAAAGCTGATTGGCGGTTTCTTGGTGCAGCAGCGCGACTTGCACGTACACCGAACCAGCGACTGGCGCACGGTGACCCAGGCGAGCGCCTCAACGCAGGCATTGGCGTCCTTGGTGTTCGCCAACAAGGTCGCCAAGCACGTCAAATCCAACGCCATCGTGCTGGCCACCGGAACACGCGTGCTCGGCGTGGGCGCCGGACAAATGAGCCGCGTGGACTCGGTTCGACTCGCAATTCACAAGGCCGGCGCCGGAGCGCGCGGCAGCGTGCTGGCCTCCGATGCCTTCTTCCCGTTCGCCGACGGCGTGGAAGCGGCACTCGAAGCGGGTATCTCCGCCGTGCTGCAACCGGGCGGCTCGGTGCGCGACGAGGAAGTCATCGCCGCCTGCGATCGGCGCGGTGTGCCGATGCTCTTTTCGGGCGTGCGCCACTTCCGGCATTGAGCGCCAAGCGGGCCCCAGCGCTCATGATGCAGGCAACATCTATTCCGAGAGGAACTTACTCGTCATCTTGACCTTGGTTCCCCCGAGGCAACGACCTCCCGACATCGCGGGCGGTCGTTGTCTTGCGGTACAAAGTCGGCTGCGTCGCCGCCCGACCAAACTAGGGGTTCGGGCAGGTGGCGCCGGTCGTGGCTGCGACGTTTACGCAACCCTTGTTGGGTTCACAATAGATGGCTTGTGCAGGGACGCAAGTCACAAACTGTCCATTGGCGACCGGGTTGCAAAACCAGGATCTGGAACCAGGGCAGTCAGTGCACTCGGCGCTAAAAATTTCCCAGCACAGGGCTACAGTAGTGGGTGAAGTTAGCGGCTGGACAATTGCAGCCGAACTTGCCGAGAGACTCGCTGGCTGGGAAATCGCAGCGCAGAGCGGAATAGAGGCAACTGCGAGGAAACCGGATGCGAGAACGGTTCGGAAAACACTCATTGAACTCTCCTTGGCTACTTCGGAAAACTACTGACGGACTGACACAAGCCCAACAACGTTTTGTTGAACTGTACGACTTCGTTGACGCTCGGCGACTGCCCTACTGCCAAGGACGATGGCGACTTCGTGTCTAAGGGCATGCCATTCTTCATGGCGAGATTCAACATCCCCGAATTGTCGGGGTTTCCCAGATCGAGATGATACTGCATTCCAAGGTTGATCCCGGATTGACTGAGATCAATGCCCGCCTGCAGGCTTTCCTTGTAAGCCGGCGGTGTTTTCGTACTGATAACAAGATTCGTAGGTTTCCCGTTAGAATCACTCCATGCCATGACAGTGGCAGTTGGCGCGTGTCGGACTGCCCCGTGAAGGTATCTAGGCTCTCCACCTTCGTTTTTGTACTCGATCAGCAATTTCGAGATGTTCGCGACTTCGGGATCCTTCGAGCGATACACAACAAGCGCTGCGCTGATCTCCTCCGGCACGCCTACGAGTTCGAATCGGACGCCGCCATCGATTGTTGGCTGCGGATTCGCCCGAAGGTCCACTTTGAGATCGGCGATTTGCTGTGCCAGATCAAGGATTGCCGAAGGATTGATGCGCTCAAAAAGGGTTTCTTCCAAATCCAATCGCACAGATGCGAGCGACTCACGAAGCTTCGCATTCGGATCGACAGCGGTCGGTTCTTCACCGTTGTGAGCTACCGGTTGCTCTGCCAGTGGTTGTTCGACTTCCTCAGTTCGAGCTGTGGCACCATTCAGTACAGTTGCATCCGGTTGGCCCTCAGTGTTTGGTGCTGGAACTGCAGCCGGGCTGACCGGCACTTGCCGACTGCCGCGTTCAAAGACGAAGTAGGTAGCTGCCAGCAGCAAGATTCCGACGGCTGCGATTCCTAGCGCCTTGCTAGACGACGTTTTCATTCGAACTCCTTGGGCATGGCACGTCGATCCGAAGTTTCCCATGCGCCGGTGATCATTAGGTTGAGCACATTAGTCGGCGATACGGCCTTGACCGCACATTTCGGGCGCCGAACCTGCTCGATGATGTCTACAACAGTGCTGACCGCCGCACCAGAAGTGCCGCGGTCGCAAGAGGCACCCTTTTCCGCCCGTCCGTTTGGTCTTGTGGATCCACCGGCTAGCATGGACGCCATGCTGCCCCCCCCCTGTTCAGCTTTGCAACACAAAATTCAACAAGTCGTACGCTCAATCTACACAAGTACTTGTACAGCAACAGCTTACGAATTCCTGAGGGCTCTCCTTCAAGCACTCGTGCATCAAACGACATGGGCTCCACTCCCACCACCTGCACAGCCTTGTGTCGCCCTTATCGCCGCAGGGGTCTTTTGCGGCACGCGTCTGCGAATACCTGCCTTTCGTCTTGAGGTGTACACAGGCTAAAGATCCAGTCCTTGCCGGGTCACGCTGTGATAGCACAGGCAAGCAACACCAGCGCTTTTCCGATCAATAGGCAGGACGAATTCGGTGAGCACCAGTTGTTGCGGGAGTTGCGCTGTATGTGCTGGCCTCCGAAGTCTCGTTCTCGTTCGCCGATGGCGCTGAGGCGGGCACTCGAAGCAAGACACTCCGCGCTTTTCTCGAGCGTGCGTTACTTCCGGCATCGAGGCAAATGGGCCTTGCGCGCACTCGCTGCACACGATGTGACAACTTCTATACCTGTCGATTTCGTGCGGCCGTAACCTGGGGGCATGGCCCGCTCTGCCTGGCAGCCCTCGGCAACTCGCGAACGAGTCGTGCTGGTCGTGGGATTGGCGGTGTCCGGTGTGGTGGCTGGGGCTGCGCTAGCGCCGTTCACCGATCCAGAACTCGCGGCCCAAGCGTCCTTTTCGCGCGCCGCGGCGGAGACGGCAGATGTGGTGCTGGCCGAATGGCAGCGCATGCTTAGCGAGCCCGACGATCCCGTTGCGAAGGCGTCGCTCGTGATCGAGGGTCGGCGCTGGCCGCCTGACAGCGTAGCCGCGCGCGATTTGCTGCGAGCTCGGGAACCCGGACCGAACGCCTTCGACGCGCTCCTAGCGGAATCCGAGCGCCTGGAGGTGCGCGCTGGCGATCTCGCAGCGGCGCTTGCCATGGTGAACGATGCCATCTCGAAAACCAGCGACCCCACACGATTGGCGCAAGGGCACTTGCGCTCGTTGCAACTCGAGCTGCGGGCCAGCCGGCCCGTGCAAGCAGCGGCACAATGGAAATGGCTGCGAGCGAACCTGAAACCACCCGACGCGCTCGGTGAGGTGTCGGTGCGCTTGCTGGCGCTGCTAGCCATCGGCGCGGCTCTCGACGGGAACGTCTCGCTTCAAGACGACTTCGACTTGGAATGCACCACGTTGCTTGACGCTTGGTCCAGCGGCACTTTGGCGTTGCCCACGGAGAAAATGGTCGTCCTACATCAGAACGGGGCAGAAGCTGGAATCGAGTCGGGGGTATCCATCGAAAAGGGTGGGGAGCTCCGCGCACTCGCACAGCGCTGGTCCGGGCTCGCCACATTGGCTCAAGCCCAGCGCGTGCGGGTCCTAGCCAACGACCAGGAACTCGCTGTTTTGCGCCGTGCCACATACATCGAGCCCGAGGGCGTGCAGGCCGATCGCTCTGGGGCTTGGGAGCTTCTCCCATTGAGCAAACAGAGCACGGAAGATCTCGTTTGCTGGCGTCCGGTGGCGACCGACCGAGCTCGCGTCCTGTGTACGCGGCGCAGCGACCTGCACCTCGCGCTGGCCGAGCGCGTGCGGCGCCAGCGCAATTTGGCCCCCGGTTTCGCCTTGGATTTCGTTGGCAGCGATCAATCCTTGGGCCCGGTGGTACGCGAGGCCACGCAACTCGGTGAACTGGCCGGCTCCTTCGTCCTGCGTCACGAGGATCCCAAAGCGGCCATGGCGGGCCTTGGCGCGCGCTTGGGCCTCTTGCGCGCCGGGCTTTGGGCGGCGGCGCTGCTTTCGGTGCTCGCAGCCGTATCGACCTGGCGTGCCCAGCGCCGGGAGCGCAGGCTAGGCCAACTGCGCGCGGCCTTTGTCGCCGGCGTCAGCCACGAATTGCGCACGCCTGTTTCCTCGATTCTGCTCCTGGCCGAGAACTTGGAGTCCGGTCGCGTCGGATCCATGGGGGTGGAGCACTACCACCGTCTGATCCAGCGCGAAGCGCAGCGCCTGCGCCGATTGATCGACGACGTGCTCGATGTGTCGCGCAGGGAGCGCGGCAAGCCTCTGGCGCTGCGGGTCGAGTCGATAGAGCTGGGGCCGTGGGCCGAGTCCCTCGAGCAGGACGCCCATGCCTTCGCGCGCGAGCAAGGCCTGGAGCTGCTCGTACATCGACAGAGCACGGCAACGTCCGCTCGGATCGATGGTGAGGCGCTCCGTCGCGCCGTATTGAATCTGCTGGACAACGCCAAGAAGCACAGCGGCGGCCCGCGTGTCGAGCTTTCGATCGTCGCGGCGGCTGGACAGCTCGTCTTGAGCGTGCGCGACTTCGGTCGCGGCATTCCGGTGGGCCAGAAGGAGCGCATTTTCGAGCCCTTCGAGCGCATGAATGGGAAAGTTGCGGGCGCAGGCCTGGGATTGGCCATCGTGCGCGAAATCGCCCAAGGCCATGGCGGACGCGCGTGCTCCGTGACGGTCGACTCCGGAGCCATGATCGAAGTTGTGGTGCCGCTCATCGCGGAAGAGAGCCCGGTGACGCGCCCACAAGGAGAATCGGCGTGAGCGGGAAAGTTCGCATTCTCGTAGTCGAGGACGAGGACGCACTGCGGCTGGCGTTGATCGACGCGCTCACGGGAGAAGGCTTCGAAGTTCTCGAGGCCGCCGACGGAGAGCGCGGCCTGGCTGTCGCGCTGAGCGAAGGGCCGGATGTGGTGCTGCTCGACTTGATGTTGCCGGGACGCGATGGGTTCAGCGTTCTGCGCGCCATCCGCCAAGATCGCTTGCGCTCGGCGGTGATCGTGCTCTCGGCGCGCGGCGAAGAGTGGGATCGCGTGCAAGGCTTCGAAGTGGGGGCCGACGACTACGTGGTCAAGCCGTTTTCGACACGCGAGTTGGTCGGCCGGATCCGTGCCGTTCTGCGTCGCATGGACGGCGGCGCACCGGGCATGGAGCATGCCAGCCGCGTGCGGGTGGGAGAGGCCCTGGTCGACCTGGCCGCCTACTCGGTGACCAAGCCCGGTCAGCATGGGGACCGCAGCCAGGGCCTTTCGCGCTTGGAACTGGACCTTTTGCGCTTCTTCCTGAACCACGAAGGCGAGACGCTCGAACGCGGCCGCCTGCTCGACGAAGTTTGGGGCCACGGCGCCGATCCGACTCCGCGCACGGTCGACATGCACGTCTCCAAGTTGCGTCACAAGCTCGAGCGCGATCCAGAGCGTCCGCGCCATATCCTGACCGTCCACGGAGTGGGCTATCGCTTCTCACGCCCCGGCGAAGGGCCCTAATTGACGAATCGTTGACAGACGGGCGACCGAGAGTTGACAGGTCCTAGGTGAGACGCAGGTCCAATGTCCACGTAGGGGACGATCAACACTTCCTGGGGTACGAACGGAGTTCGACAATGATCAGAGGCGTCCGAGCTGTAGGCATTGGTTTGGTCCTGACCTCGCTGCTCGCTTTCGCGGGAAGTGGCCCCACGCAAAGCGGCAAAGCGGCACCCGACGCGGCATCCAAGGTCTTCGCCTGGACGGGCGTGACGCGCCAACCAAACGGCGTCGAAGTGGGCATCCTTCTCCCCAGCCAGCGCCCTGATCCCGCGGAGTATGCGCGCGAGATTCGGGCGGAATTGGGCCAGATTCAGCTCAAGCTGAGCGTGGAACGCGATTTCCAGGGAGCCCAAGCCGACCTGGAAAGGCTCTGGGTCCGCGCGGCGCTGCAGGATCCGTATCCAGGCCAGGACCGCCTCATCTTGGACGTGGTCCTGGTTCGAGCGAATCTGCTAGCCGAGTTGTCTAGCCCAGATACCGCACTTCAAGTCTTGGCGGAAATGTTGCCGCGCAAGTCCCTCTACCCATCCAAGCTCGGAGATCTGGTGTGCGAGCCCGCGTCCGCGCGTTTGATGGAATTGGAAGCAAGAATCACGTCCGATCCAGTAGTTGTCGACAAGCACCTGGAGATCGTGGCCTCGCTTGCGTCGAATGTTGCGGCAGAGCCGTCAAGGGCTGCTTCGCCAGAACTGGAAACCATCATTCGAGACGCACTCAACGGCCACCGATACGATATCGTCAAGGACATCGGATCGGCCGCCATCCCCATCTTGGAGCAGATCATCGAGCGCGATCTAGGTGCGTTTCCACAGTCAGTCGACCAAGATCCGCTGCAGATTCTCATGGGCATCTCCGAGCGTCGTGCGCGCGAGTTCGTCCTGCGGCACATCGACCTCGATCGGTATCAGTGGCGCAAACGTGTCGTGCGCGCAATGTTGTACCAGGGCGTACTTCAGAAT
>JAKFYL010000028.1 GCA_021730845.1 Planctomycetota bacterium
GTCCTTGGCTGCCGTTCCACTGCGGTTGCGATAATCCAGGCCGCGTTGCGCCGCTTCGTTCGGCAAGTCGCCGCTCCAGTCCGGAGTAGCAATCGCGGCTGTGTTCGCAGCGCCGGTTTGCGGCCCCGGGCGGGACACGTCGAGAGACGGTTCAGCCGGCCGCGCCTGCGTTCCCGGCGGGGTAGGCTCGGACTCAGGCGGCGGCTGCACCTTTTGGAGCTTTTCGCCGCAACCTCCCAAGGCCAAGAGGCTCAGCGAGCACGCCCAGGCAGATCCCCGCGCACAGGCGGCCAGGCGTTTGATGCATTCCATGGCGGCTAGCTTAGGACGGCGCGCAGCCAGTCCAAATGCGCCCGGGCGACGCAAACCGCGCTTGCATTGGTATTGACCCCCCCAGCCCGGCACATTTTGTACCCTCCTGGACCGCAAGGCAGCGCCAGGCCCTGTAGCTTGGCCTTGGCCGGGCGGCGCTCGGTCAACTTGGGAAGGAAGCGCGGGACCGAGCCCGGGACCCGGCGGCAGGTGCCTGCGGGCCCCGCTGGGCTCTTTGGCCACGAGCCAGCAACTTTCGGAGGCCGATTTTGGGTACAAGATGCTGTCTTGGACCGGGCGCATTGGCCCGCAACGGAAGTGACGCAGCGATCGAAAAACCTATTGGAAGCGTTCAAGGCCTCTTCCCAGGAAGAGCGGCCCGGGGTCTTGCCGCGCCGCGCCAAGCCCGCGCCCAAGGCCGACGATCCGTTCGCTGTCGACACGGCCGGCGCCAAAGAGCCGCCGCCGCGCGCACGAGCGCTGCACGAGCGCGCCGCTGCGGCGACGCTGCACTCCTACGTTCCCGCACTCGTGCTAGCGATCTTGGCATTGGTGGGTCTTGCCTATTGGCTGGGAAAGATCAGCAAAGCGGACCAAGTCTCGGCCGGCGATCGATCCAAGCCGGCCAAGCCGGCCAATCCGGAAGCAGGCTCCGGAGAACAAACGCAAGTCGAGGCCAAGATCGCCGCCCAAGAGCGCCCACAGGCCGCGCCGCCCAAAGCCACCGCGGACGAGGGCAGGCCGGCTGCCGGCCAGACTGCCTTTCCCTCTTCCGAGGGCACATTGTCCGACGCGCGGACGCGAGCCGAGCAAGCGCTGATGGACGCGAGCAACAAATACACGGTTGTGATGGCTGAGTACGTCTACGGACGCGACGACGCCATCGCCGAACAAACCCTGGCGTACGTAACGGGCCAGGGTTTCCCCGCTGCGCTTACCTACAAAGGAACGCGTCTGTTCCTAGTAGCAGGCGCCGCGCCCGACCAAAAAAGTTTGGACGGTTTGGTCAAATCCGCCAACGCGCTCGTTGGTCCGCCGCCCTTGAATCGGCGCGGCGAGTTCCAAGGCGCGTACACGAATTACATCGACAAAGTCCTGAAACGTTAGTTCCTCACCGTTAGCTACCTTTCCATCGCCCATGTCCATCCATTCCAGTTTGCGCGGCGTCGACACGCTCGTCGGATCCCGCAGTGTTTTTTCGCGCGAAGAGCGCATCAAGCTCTTGACCAAGTCCGGCAAATTCGCCGAGGCCAAGAGTTCCGTTTTCGGACTTCCCAAGGTGCGCACGCAGTTCAAGACGGCCAAGAAAGCCGCCAAGACGCCCGCCGCAGATGCGGCCAAGCCGGCCGCCGGAGCAGCTCCCGCTGCTGGCGCCAAGGCGGCTGCACCCGCAGGCAAGGCGGCCGCTCCCGCGGCCAAGGCGGCCGCTCCCGCAGCCAAGGCGGCGGCCAAGCCCGACGCCAAGAAGAAGTAATTTTTCGTTTGTCCCGGCCCATGCACGACGCGGCATCGCCATTCACCGCGCCGGCCATGGCGCCTGCTTCCGCAACGGCGAGCGCGCCGGTCATGGAGACCTTCGCCTCGATCCAGGGCGAGGGCTTGTACGTTGGCGAGCCACAAGTGTTCCTGCGTTTGCGCGGCTGCCCGCTGCGCTGCCGCTGGTGCGATACGCCCGGTTCCTGGGCGCTCACGCGCGGCAGCGCGCTCACGCCGTTCCAGGCCGCCTGCAAAGTCGCTCAAGCGGAAGCAGACCGCGGGCCATGGACCGTCAGCGTCACCGGCGGCGAGCCGTTGATGTGGCCGGATTTCGTGGCCGGTTTGGCCCCGTTCCTGCGTCCGCGCCGCATCCATCTGGAGACCAGCGGCCTGTTTCCCTCGTCCCTGGAGCGCGTGCTCTCCGCCGTCGACCACGTCAGCTTGGATCTCAAGCTCGACCAAGATTTGAACCCGCCCGTGCCGCTGGACGTACCCCACCTGGAATCCGCGCCGCACGGCCCGCAAGCCACCAGCGCCGCGCGCCGCGCGAGCCTGGAGCTCGTGCGCTCCAAGGACGCCTGCGCCAAATTGATCGTTTCGGGCGGCAGAGCGCTGCACGAATTCGAGCCGCTCGTGGAAGATGTGGTGGAACTGGCGCCGAACTTGATGCTCGTCGTGCAGCCCGTGACTCCCATGCACGGCGTGAGCGCGCCGGAGCCGGCATTGCTCTTGGACTTGGCCGGGCTTGCGCGGCGCGCGGGCCTTGGCGTGCGCGTTCTGCCGCAGATTCACCGCGGCTTGGGGCTGGCTTGATGGAACAAGGTACGTTCGCCTCCGCGCCCACGGGCGCCCTGCCCAAGGTGGCCATCGTGGGCCGGCCCAACGTCGGCAAATCGACGCTGCTCAACCGCTTGGTTGCCAGCCGCGTTTCGATCGTCGAACCCACGGCGGGCGTTACGCGCGATCGGGTCAGCGTTCCCGCGCGCCTGGATACACAGCAAGGTTCCTACTGGGTCGAAGCCATCGACACCGGGGGCATCGGCATCGTCGACCGCGACGATTTGTCTAGCCAAGTCGAGCAGCAGGTCGCCATGGCGCTGGCGAGCGCGGATCTGGTGCTGTTCCTGGTCGACGTGCGCGACGGACCGACGCCGCTGGACCAGGAAGTCGCGCGCCGCTTGCGCGGCTCGAAAGTGCCGGTCTTGCTGGTGGTCAACAAAGTCGAAAAGCGCTCGCTCGAATGGGACGTCGAGGGCTTTCGCCGACTGGGGCGTTTCGACGGCCCGTTTCCGATCAGCGCGCAAGAAGGCGAAGGCCTGGATCCGCTCTACGAACGCATCGTCAGTTTGGTCGGGCACCTGGCCAGCACCGAACCCTTGGCCGCGCCCGAGTTCAAGCTGGCCGTGGTCGGGCTGCGCAACGCGGGCAAGTCGACTCTCATCAACAGCTTGACGCGCAGCGAGCGCATGATCGTGTCCGAGATTCCCGGCACCACGCGCGATTCCGTGGACGTGCGCTTCGAACGGGACGGGCGCTCGTTCGTGGCCATCGACACCGCGGGCTTGCGCAAGAAATCGAGCCAGAAGGACGCGGTCGAGTTCTTCTCCGACGCGCGCAGCCACCGCACCATCCGCCGGGCGGACGTGGTCGTGCACCTATTCGACGTGTCGCTGCCGCTGTCCGCGGTCGACAAACGCCTGGCGCGCTACGTGATCGATCACTACAAGCCCGTGATCCTGGGCGCCAACAAATGGGACCTAGTCAGCGAAATGGAGCGCGAACAATTCGTGCAGTATTTGCGCGACGAGCTGACGGGCTTGGCCTTCGCGCCGATCCATTTCTTGTCCGCCAAGACGGGCCAGGGCGTGGATCGCTTGCTGGACAGAAGCGAAAAACTCCTGGAAGAGAGCCGGCGCCGTGTGTCGACCGGCGAGCTCAACCGCGCGCTGGAACGCACTGCCGGCGCGCGCAGTCCCTCGGCTGACGGGGCGCGCGTGCACTTGTACTACGCCACGCAAGTCGAGAGCACGCCGCCGACGTTCGTGGTGTTCGTCAACGACAAGCGTTTGGTGGGGCGCGAGTACGTGCGCTTCTTGACCAAGCGCCTGCGCCAAGAATTGGGTTTCGAGTCGGTGCCGCTGCGCGTCGTGTTGCGGGACCGAAAATCCACCGAGGAACAGTCATGAAGATCCCGATGCTTGGGTTCGGCCTAATCGCGCTGCTGGCTCTCTTGCCGGCTTGCCAATCGGGCAAGCAACACCCGGCTGTTTGGCAAACCGGCGAGTTGGAAAGCCAGAGCGAGCGCATCCTGTGGCAAATCAGCGCCATGGCGCTGGACAAGGAAGGCTTTCCCACGGGCTCGGGCCTGGATCCGACCACCCTGCAGGCGATCTCCGGTTGGCGCAACGATCTTTCGCCCTTTCGTGGCAAGGGCTACCGGGAACAGGCGCAGGTGAATTTCCAGCCCCTGGGAACGGGGCGATGGAACGTGCGCGTGCGCGTCAAGCGCGAAGTCAACATGGACATCGTCAAGCCGCTGGATCTGCAGTTCGCCAAGTGGGAAAGTGCTCCGGATGCCGTGGATCGCGCACAAGTGTTGATGCAGCGCATTCGATCCTGGTTGAACCCTTCGCCTAACTTCGGCGACCCGGCTCCGCTGCCGGGCAGCTGATTTCTAGAGTGCGTTTTTTTTCCAAAAGCGCGTGCCCACGACCGCCCAATCCGACTCCCGATCCAGCGTCCAACCGGCCAACAGTCCGGCGGGTGAAAGGGCCGTGACCGTTACGGCCGTGATCTCGACTTGGAACAAGCTCGCGGACTTGCGCGAGAATTTGGACGCCTTGCTGGTGCAAACCAGGCCGTTCGACGACATCGTCGTGGTCGACAACGCTTCCAGCGACGGCACGGCGGCGGCCGTGCGCAAGGACTACCCGAGCGTGCGGCTGGTGGTCATGCCGCATTCGGCCTATGGCGCCTGCGAGACTTTCAACATCGGTTTCGCCTCGGCCACCACGCCGCTGGTGGCCATCTTGGACGATGACGTGGTCTTGCCGCGGGAATGGCTCGAGCGCAGTTTGAAAGCCCTGGCGGCCGAGCCGCCAACGACGGCGGTGCTGTCGACGGAAGTCGTCGAACCGGGCATGCCGCCCGCCTACTTGGCCGCCATCGAAGCCAGCCTGCCGCGCTACATGAGCACCTTTCGCGGCTGCGCCAGCTTGGCGCGCAAGGCGGCGCTGGAACAGGCGGGCTTCTACGACGAACGCCTGTTCATCTACGGCAATGAGCGCGACTTGACTTGCCGCTTGCTCAACTTGGGCTACCGTGTGCGCCACGATCCGACGGTGCGCGCGTTCCACAAGACGCCCTTCGGCATCAAGATGGGTAAGCGCAGCTTGTTCTATCACGCGCGCAATGCCTGGCTGACGATGTTCAAGTACGCGCCGCTTGCGGATTTGATGCGCCTACCTTGGTTGGTCGTGACCAACGTCCTCATGCGACCAAAACCTAAGGAAACTGCGGGCGGCGTGCTCGATGCGACCGGCACGATCGGGATCGGGAAGTCGATTCGCCAGACCAAGGGCGCAGCCTGGGTGCTGGTGCGCGCGGCCGCTAGTGTGCTGTGGAACTTGCCCTACTGCCTCAAGCGGCGCCAGCCCTGCCGCGCCGAGGATTTCGAGCTGCCCTTGTCGTGAGCGCGCCCTCCGCCAGCGCACCCTCAGCCGCGATCGGACCTATCGATGCGGCAGTGTGCAACTTCAACGGGCGCGAGCACTTGCCGTTTTGCCTCGAGGCACTGTTCGCACAGAGTCTGCCGCTGCGACAGGTGATCCTGGTCGACAACGCCTCGACCGACGGCAGCGTCGAATGGGTCCAGCAGAACTACCCCAGCGTGCAGATCGAACGCCTGATGCAAAACCAGGGGCCAAGCCCGGCGCGCAATCGAGGCCTGGAGCTGGCCCAGTCCGCGTGGGTGCTCCTAGTCGACAACGACGCCGTGCTCGAGCCGGATGCGGTCCTGCATTTGGCGCGCTGCGCCGCGGCGCATCCCAAGGCCGCGCTGGTGCAGCCGCGCAGCGTCTTCTTCGACGATCCCGCGCGCGTGCACTACGACGGCGGAGCGTTTCACTACTGCGGATTGCTAGCGCTGCGCAATTTCGGGGTGCAAAGAGTCAAGGCCATGGGCCAAGGCGAGGTCGAAGTACCTGCGGCCGTGTCCGTGGCCCTGCTCGCCAGGCGCGCGGCGCTGGCCAGACAACAGGCTTTCGATCCGGGCTATTTCATTTTGTTCGAAGACCTGGATTTGTCCTATCGCTTGCGCGCCTTGGGGCATGGGATCTACAGCGCCGAAGATGCGATTTGCCGCCACCGCGGCGGAACCGGCGGCATCAGTTTTCGCTCGGGAGATTACCCCAGGCGCCGCACCAGGCTGCACTCGCGCAATCGCTGGCGCTTCGTTCTCAAGTGCTACCGGCTGCGCACGCTGCTGGTCGCGCTTCCAGGTCTCTTGGTCTACGAACTGGCGAGCGTGGTGTTCGCCGCGACCTCGGGTACGTTTTTTGCCTGGTGCCTGGGCAAGTGGGACCTCCTGCGCGCCATGCCCGAAATCGTGCAGCAGCGCGGTGCGTTTCTCGCGCAGCGGCGGCGTACGTGCAAGGAACGCGGAATTTGCCCGCTGCGCGACCGAGATCTGCTGGTGGCAGGGCCGCTCACGGTGCATCCGGGCGTCGAGAGCCGCGCCGTGCGCTGGCTTTCGCGCGCGCTGGCGACTTGGTGGAACTGGACGAAGCGCCTGGCGGGGTAGAAGCCAGAATCATGCCGTCCTGCGAGTCGCGCGGCGAGGAACCCGACGCGCGCAAGCTGCTAGAGGCCAGAAATCTGCTGCTCCATGCAGGCGAGGATCCCGAACATGTTGGACATCTTTCGTACATGCCCGCGCTCGATCCGCACATTCTTGCGCGGGCCGTGCTCGCCTTTGGGATGCGGCGGTACGGAGTGCCCCCTTGCGGCGGGTACACCCACCAAGTGGTGGAGCTTTTCCTCCTTTCGACAACCGGGAAGGCAGATTTCGAGGGCCCTCCACACGTCATCCAAGCCGACGGTGCCAACACTGCCCATCGGCTATGCGGCGACTTGCTGCACGACCTCCACTTCGTTCTCTTCCGCGCTTGATCGATGGGGCTCCAATTCGCAAACGTCGTAGGTCACCGGTTGCGCTTCGGCCTGTACGGAGGGAAGCGAGCGGTCCGTGTAGCCAGATGCCCGTGCCTGGGCTAGTGCGGCCTGCCAGTCCTTATCCAGCTCCGTGGTGGATGCTTGCAGGAAGGCTTCGCAGTTCGCCTTCAATTCTTCGAAGGATGCAGCTTCAGCGGCTATTTCGAAGAGAATCTCCGCCCACCCGCGACGAAAATCCACGAAGGCAGCATTGCGGTCAACTCCGCCGCCAGCGAAGCCGGCTGGAGCTACACCGGTAATCCAGGTCTCTTCCCCTTCTTCGAGGATGGCCCGGCCCGTCATTCGAACGCCAGCGATGAACCCGTTACCTAAGACGAGTTGCCTAAACCTGAATATGAGGGGGAGGTTCATCGGCGGCCTGTGGGTATCTCTAGCCTAGAACGACCAGGTACCATGGGTGGATTGTCGACGGAGTCAAGCACTACGGACAAGGCCTCGATTCCGACGATTGGAAGGGACCCCCTAACGCCGCCCTAACAGGGCGGAGCACCGCAGGAATTCAAGACGGTACCATGCCAGTGCAGGAAGTCGCCAAAGCCCCCGTTTTCAGGAACAGTGCCCCAATATCCGCAGGCCGGGCCGATACATCGGCCTTGCGCACAGTTTTGGGAATGATCCGGTCCCGACTGGCTAGCTATCGCTTCATGTTGCTGGCCGGCGCGCGCGAGAGACCCTACTCCGCAGACCACACTTGAAAATCTTAGTCGTCTCGCACCGCTATCCGCCCGCGCATCGCTCGGGCACGGAGCTGTATGCCTCGCGCCTGGTGCGCGGGCTCGCGCGTGCGGGGCACGAGGTGGCCGTATTTTGCGCGGAGAAGGATATATCCCGGCGCGACTTGTCGCTTTCCGAGCGCGTGCACGAAGGCGTGCGCGTGCACGAGCTGGTCAACAATCTGTTCTACGACTCGTTTGGCCAGACCTTCGATCATCCGGCGATCGAGGCCGTGTTCGCCGGCGTGGTCGCGCGCGAGCGGCCGGACATCGTGCATTTCCAGCATCTGATGTATCTGTCCCTGGGATTGGTCGGACAGGCGCGCGCTGCCGGTGCGGGGGTCGTTTTCACGCTGCACGATTTCTGGCTCGAGTGCGCGCGCTTCGGCCAATTGCTGCACGCCGATGGGAGCTTGTGCGAGACCGTCGTGCCCAGCCGCTGCGGCGCTTGCTTGACTTCCTTTCCCTTCGCCCAGGGCGCACTCGAGCGGCGCGCGGCTCTTGCCGTGGTTGCGATGAAGGAGCGCTTTGGATTGGACTTGAAACCGCTGGCGCAGGGAGCGCGTGCGCGCCTGGCCAAGTCCAAGCCGGAGACGTCCGCGCCCGTGGATCAAGGGCGCGCCCTGGAGTTGGAGCGGGCCGTAGTCCAGCGCACGGCGGCGGTGCGCGAGAAAGTCCTGTCGCTGGTCGATTGCTTCCTCGCGCCCAGCGAGTTCCTGCGGCGGCGCGCGCTGAAAATGGGCGTGGAGCCGGAGCGCGTGCTGCACGTGCCGACCGGAGCCGATCCGGCGCCCAAAGACGCGAGTGCGCCTGCTAGGCCCCCGGAGACAACGAGAGGCGCGCGCCGCCTGGGAGCGCCGCGGGTCCTTTTCTTGGGCACGCTGGCACCACACAAAGGCGCGCATGTGTTGCTGGAAGCTTGGGCGCGCGCGCTGCCCGAGCTTCCAAAGGGCGCCAAGCTGGTGCTGCACGGACCAGCGGGCGGCGACGCCGCGTACGTGCGCAGCGTTGCAGAGCGCGCCGGGGAAATCGGCGCCGATCTCGGTCCGGCACTGGCGGCCGGGGACGTGGCTTTGCAACTCGAACAGGCTTGGCTCCTGGTCGTGCCCAGTTTGTGGTTCGAGAACTCTCCGC
>JAKFYL010000207.1 GCA_021730845.1 Planctomycetota bacterium
GTGCTGCTTCTGGGCAGGGCCAATTGCGAGCGCGTGCCAGGCTTGGCCGCCTCCCGTGGCTCCAAGGTCCAGAATAGCCTCATGCACGCGGCCCAGCCAAGCTCCAAGGGCTGGCGGTGCCCTCGCCCTCCAGCTATTCTCTCCGCCCCGCGTCTTCGACCTGGGATCGGACGAAGAAATTTCGCTAGCCCATGGAATCCAACGCTTCTAGCTCCAAGCCCGGCCACGTGCGGGCACCGCTGCCTCCGGCCAAAATCTTTGTCGAAGGGCGCTACCGCAAGCTGGTCAGGGACTTGCCACAAACCGTGTTTTTCTGCCCCGACTGCAAGGGGCACTCGCGCCGGCGCCGCGGCTGCGCGCGCTGCGAGGGGTTTGGGAAGTTGACGCGCGACTCGGTACAAGAATTGATCGCGTGGGTCATGGGCGCGGCCTTCAAGACTCGCAAGAACAAGTTTCACGGGGCCGGCCGCGAAGACGTCAACGTGCGCATGCTGGGCAGCGGGAGACCGTTCGTGCTCGAATTGCTTGCACCCAAAGTTCTCGACGTCGATTTGGCCGCATGCGAAGCCGAGATCAATCGCCGCAACGAGGGGCGATTGGAAGTGCTCGGATTGCACTGGACCGAGAAGGGGCGCGTGCGCGCGGTCAAGGAAGGCAAGCACGCCAAGGAGTACCGGGCTACGATTCGTGCCGCGGCGCCGCCGGAGAAATCGCGCCTGGAAGCACTGGTTGGCAAACGCACGCCGATTCGTCAGCACACGCCCGAGCGCGTCGCGCATCGCCGCGCCGACTTGGACCGCGAACGCTGGATCGAAGTGCGTTCCCTGACCCCGCAGCCGGATGGGTTGCTCGAGGTCGTGCTGCGCTCCCAGCACGGGACGTACGTCAAGGAAGCCATCAGCGGCGAAGGGGGCATGACGCGACCATCGTTGGCCGAGCTCCTGGGCACTGCCTGCGAGTGCGTGGATCTGGATGTCCTGGCCATCTTGGACGAGGACGGCTCGTCCGTGCCCAGTTAGGCTTTTTTTCGGCCATTTGGGGGTCGGCCGCCGCCGGCCGGCCGGCGCGGCGATGCCTTCGGGATTTGCGCAAGCATGCGCGAGCTCGGCCGCCCTTGAAGGCCTGGTTCCAATCGAACAGTGCCAGCGCAGTCGTGGTTGGTCATGCATCGAACCCAAGCGCCCGCCCAGGAGCACAGAGCCAGGTTTCGAATCGTTGCGAGTTGCCATACGATGGGGTCATGGACCACGCAGGAGCACCAGTTTTGAGACGAATCCTGATCCTTGGTTGGGCACTGGCTGCCGCTTGCAGTCCCGGCGCGCCCCGCGATCGTGCGGCGGACGAATGGACACGTGCCGCCCAAGGTGGGGCCGATGAGGCCCTCAGCCGCGCGCTGCCGATCCCGATGCCAACCGAGCACTGGCTCGACGATCAAGCCGAGCAGCGGCATTCTCAATTGCGGCGCGCCTGGCGCGAGGAATTGCACCGCGCAGCCGAAGGCACAAACTGGCGCCAGGTCGAGGCCGAAAACGGCGCGCGGGAAGAAACGCGCCGGCGCGAACTGATCGCCGTGGGGCTCGCCAATGGACTCACGGGCGATGCGCAAGAAAGTTCCATCGGACCGTGGAGCGAGGTAGGCAGCTCCAACCAGGCCGGGCGCATGTTGAGCGTGGCCGTGGGCTCGGACTTCCAAACGCTCTACGCGGGTTCGGCTTTGGGCGGCCTGTGGCGCGGCGATTTCTCGGGCAGTTCCTGGACGCCCCTGGGCGACAACCTGTATGGCGGCGTGTCGAGCGTGCTGGCATTGCCGGGGCTGCAGAGCGGCGATCCGGACGTATTGTTCGTGCACCTTGGCGCAACCTCCTTGCGCGTGAGCTACGACCAAGGCGTCCTGTGGGAAGTACCGACCGGGCTCACGAGTCTCAACTCGATCCGCGGTGTCGCGCGGCTGCAGGATGCTTCGCACACGATTCTGGTCCTGGTTCAGACGAATTCCTTGGGCAATGCTCCGGCGCTGTACGCTTCCGTGGATCGCGGCCGGACCTTTGCCAAGCGTTGGCAGTCGCCCAGCAACGGCCTGGCTTCGATGTGGATTCCGCGCCGTGGAGCTGCAGCGGCCACGCACGTCTACTTGGCGCGCGGCGGCAGCTTGTTGCTTTCCACCAATGGCGGCGCGACCTTTCAAGGTGTGGGCACGATCGCGGCCGGCGTGGGCGACGTGGTGTTGACCGGATCGGAGGCCGGCGCACCGACGCTGTACGCCATGGGCCGGATTTCGAATGCGTGGCAATTGCTGCGCAGCGACAACGCCGGCACGAGCTTCGTTTCCTTGCACACTCCCGGCGATTATTGGGGCGCCTTGTGCGCATCGTCGTTGTCGCCGGCAGTCGTCGTCTACGGCGGAGTCGAGGCTTGGCGCTCGGGCAACTCCGGCGCGAATTTCACCAAGATCAACTCTTGGGGTTCTTACTATTCTAGCCCGGCCACCAAGTTGCACGCGGACATCATGAACTTGAGCGTTTGGGCGCACCCCCTCGATCCGCTCGTGGAATGGTGGTTCGTTTCCACGGACGGCGGCTTGTACAAGAGCGCCAACGGCGGACTCACACCTCAAAACCTGTGCCTATCCGGCCTGGGCGTGAGCCAGTACTACTCGACGCACACGTCCAAGACCAATACGAGCTTGATCGTAGCCGGCTCCCAGGACCAGGGCTACCAACGCGGCACGTACCAAGCGCCGCTGGGCGCCGGCCCCTCGACGCCGTTTGCGCAATTGATCAGCGGCGATTACGGGCATTTGACCAGTTCCAACGGCAGCCATGACTTGCTGTACTCGGTCTATCCGGGATTCGTTCTGATCCAAGAGGGTCAAGACAATCCGCAGTTGCTCAGCCCGTTCACCAACTTTCCAGCCGGATCGAACCACTCCTGGTTGCCGCCGATCGTGGCTGATCCGCTGGACAAGCAGAGTTTCTTTTTTTGCGCCGATCGCTTGCACCGCTACACGCGCGTGAGCGGTGCAACCTGGACCAGCGTCATTCACTCCAGCCAAGTCTTCTCCGGTTCGGGCGCCAGCTACCTGTCGGCCATGGCCTTCGCGCCGACCGATCCGCAGCGCGCGTATGCAGCGACGGACAACGGGAAGTTGTATTGGTCGCAAGATCACGGCACGACTTGGACCCTTTCGCAGTCCAGTGCGCCCTCCCAGCACTACTTCTACGGTTCGGCGATCGCCGTCAATCCAGCCAACGCACTGGAAGCGGTAGTGGGTGGGTCGGGCTACAGCACGCCGGGCGTCGTGCGCACGACCGATGGCGGACAGACTTGGAGCGCGTTTCACACCGGGCTTCCCTCCACCTTGGTGTACGACCTTTGCTTCGCCCCCGACGGCAGTGGCGCGATCTACGCGGCCACGGAAGCTGGAGCCTGGCGCCGACAGAGCGGGTCCAGTTCGTGGTCCAACATCATGAATACGACGGCTCCGTTGACCCTGTATTGGTCGGTCGAAGCCGTGCAGCCGGACGTGATTCGCTATGGCACCTACGGCCGCGGCATTTGGGACTTCAAGATTCCCGCGGGACCGGCAACTGCTGTCTATGGCATGGGCAAGGTCAATTCCTTGGGCTTGCTGCCCGCCATCGGTGTTACGGGCACGCCATCGATCGCCAGCAACAACTTCCACGTCACCATCGCCAACGCGATTCCGTTGCAAAATGGACTTGTGGCCTACAGCTCCGGTTCGGCGTCGATTCCGTACCTGGGCGGGACGTTGTTGCTCCAGCCGCCGATCACGCGTGGACCGGGCTTTGGTTTGAATGGACAGGGTTTTGCTTCCGTACCCATGGCGATCGTGCCCGGAATGGTCGGAACTACGCGCTACCACCAGATTTGGTCGCGCGACACCGCCCATCCCGACGGCACGGGATGGAGTCTTTCGAACGGTTTGTCCGTGACGTTCGGCCTGTAGAGCCTTGGTCTTCGTCAGCCCGACTTGACAGGAGCCTCGCCGAATACGACTTGACGCAACTGTTCCTTGACGCGCTCCGAGGGTTCGCCCGAAAGCAAGCGCTGCATGCGTAGTCGGTCCTCTTCGAGCAAGGTGCGCTTGCGCAGCTCGCGCGCGAGTTCCACCTTGAGCAGGCAGGTTGTGCCCGGCTCTTCCATCAAGTCGAGCAACAAGTTGGTATCCATCTTGCCGATTTGCTCGAGCGGCGGGTGGGGGGTCATCGGAATCACTTCGGCGTAGCCCAGTGCCTTCAAGGCGGCCTCGGAATTCGGCGATAGCCGAATACCCAGGCCGCGCAGCCCTTGTCCCAAGCGCTCGCGGCACAACTTGGTCAGGCGCTCGACATCGGCTGGGCGTTCGGCGGCCAAATTGTGGCGGCAGTCGGGATCCGTTTTCCAGTCGTAAAGCTGCGTGTCCAGCCCCTCCTTGCAGCGCCCTTCTTCGGTGGGAAGGATCAATTGCAAGCCTTCCTTGGTGACCACCGACGAGGCATAGTTCGTATGGCTGAATTGCACGCGCTCCGGCACCGTTTCGCCGCGCAAGACGGGTACCAAGCTGTGACCTTGCCAATCGCGCGGCCGTGTAAGTCCCGCGAGATCGACTAGCGTCGGGGCCAAATCCATGTTCTCGACCGGCGCGGATATCACGCTGCCAGCTTCAATGCCCGGACCGGAAAGCAACAGCGGTACGTGCAATAGCTCGCGATGGACCTGTGTGCCGTGGGTCTGCATCAACGAATTGCGCAGCGTGCGCGGCTTGCCCTCGCGCATGGCCTTTTCTCGCTGGCCCGTCCAGTAGGCTTCGCGCGTCCACAAGCCCTCGCCGTGGTCGGACGCCACGGCGATCAGCGTGTGGTCCAACTGACCGGTCTTGGAAAGCACTTGCAGGAACTGACCGATGCGTCGATCGACGTCATGAACGTCGTCGTCGTAGCCGGCGATGTGACCTTCGATCGCCTCTAGCTCTTGATCGACGTTGTCCAGTCCTTGCTGGGCGGCAAAGGTTTGCAAGAAACCGAGCCGCTCCTGGGACAGCACGCCGCTTGCATTGCGAAAGCTCTTGGGGTCATCGTGGGCCACGTACGGAGGTCCGTAGTCGCCCTGGTCGTCATGCGGTTCGATCAAGTGGATCCAAGTGAAGCTCTTTTCGGACCCCAGTCCGCTGAGCCACTCCACGATGGGCTGGTACTGGGCCTCCTCGTAAGTGAGGACTTTGTTGAAGCGATCGAAGCCGCGCTCGAATCCGTGCTCGGCGTTGAGAATGTCGTTGGCCACGAAGGCGGCCGTGTGCCAGCCGCTCTTCTTGAAGACCTCGGGCAACGTGGTTACGTCACCGGGCAGGTGCAAGCGGTCCTCGGCCACGTACTTGCTGCTGAACATGGACACCATGCTCGATCCGGTCCAAGAACTTTGCGCCAAGGCCCGATCAAAGCGCGCGCCGCGCTTGGCTAGCGCATCCAGGATCGGTGACGTCTGCCTGGAGTAGCCGTAGGACGCAAGGTGATCGGCGCGCAGCGTGTCGAGCACGAATACGACCACATGCCGGGGTTTGGGGCCGCTGTCCTTCGCGCAACCCGCCAGCACCAGCAAACAGCCGCCGACGAGCCAGCGCTGTGCGTGGTCAAGGGCTTGCTTCCAAGTCGGCCTTGCGCAAGCTAGAAAATCAGGGCTCGATGCCATCCAAGTAGCCTAACAGGGCCTTCCCATACAGGCGAATCCGGCCTGCACCCCGGCGGCGGGCGTGGACGGCGCTACAGCACCACGCCCATGATTTCACACTCCAGCACCAGCCGCCTTTCGACGAAGGCTTGCGCCTGGTACGTGAACATCGTGGATCGAATCTTGTCGACGCGCGCGGCGTAGATCATGCGCGCGGGCGGTTCCACGATCCCGCGGAAGCGCACGTCGTTCAGGCCTGCGAACCCCACGAACACGCCGGCCAGATCCTTGCGGCGGTGCATGAAATCGAATGTCGAGAGCTGGGCCGCTGCCTCGACTTGCAAGACCCCAGGAAAAATGGGGCGCCCAGGGATGTGATCGCTGGTCCACCAGTCATCGACCTTCAAGTCCTTGAAGCCGACGAGCAGCTTGCCCTCGAGGTCGAAGTGCAAAATGCCATCGAGCATGGCAAGTCGGCCGCGTTGCTTGCATTGGGCTTGAACTTCTTCGCGGCTGCAAACCGTGCGCGAAAGGTCGATTCGGTCCCAATCGATGAGAGATGTCGAAGGCATGCTTGAGCGAACGAGTGCCGCGGGGGAGGGCGGCGCAGTCTAGCCTAGACCAAGCCCGGATTGGGAGACGTTGCCCCGCTGCTCAGTTGCCCGTCGTGAAAGCAACAGCTGCGGCTTGGCCGCGTGTACGGCTCCATGCATCGCGCTCGGCCGGTCGTGCTACTCGGGCCAGCATGGCCGTCTCTGCCGCCCTTGTGAGGTGCTTCTTCTAGCAGCCCGTTGAAAAAGTACCCTGCTACGGCTTCGCGCTCTTCAGCGTGGCGTCGTCACGCTTGTCGGGCCGTGCTCAGCGGCCGGTAAGCCTCGGTCCGCCGCAGGCGGATCGCACAGACCCCATTGGGTCTGTGCGAAGTGGATCCAAGGCCGCTTCCGCCGCCCCTGCGTCGCGTTCCTAGCCACGACGAAGAACGCTTTGCCTCGCGACGGGACTTTTTGGACGGGCTTCTAGGGCGAACAAAGGCCTTTCTTGGCTAGGCAATGCCCATCCCAGGACGCTAGAAATTCTTGGAACCGAGGACGATCTCGCATTCGGGCGCGGGGTCCGCGCTCGCCGTAGCGAAAGCCATGGGGGCCACCAGGTGCATTGCGTCTTCGTGGCTGGCTACGATTTTCACGCGCCCAACAGGCAAGGGGCCGATTCGCGCGCGACCGTCGGCGCCGGATCGCGCGCTCGCGCTGCCGTGCTCCTCGCCCCAGGCTTCCAGTTTGCAGTCGGCCAGAGGCCGGCCGCGAGTGTCGACCACGCGCACCTGGGCCCAGCCCAAATCCGGAAGGCAAATGTCCGGCACGGTGAGCTGCGGAGCTTGCACGGTGACCGTCACCGGCGCAGTCAGGGGCGCCTCCACGCTGCCCACGCACAACTGGTACTCGCCCTCGGGCAAGACTTCCAATCGCCAGTGGCCCGCGGCATCGCTTTTCGTCGCGTATGTCTTGCCATCCGCCAGCGCCGAGGCCCACACCGCCAGATCCACGATCGGCAAGCCGCGCGCGTCGACCAAGCGTCCGATGCAGCGAGCGGGGGGCAGGAGTTGCAACTCGACCACGAGTGTTTGGTTGTCTGGCCTAGCCAGCAGCACGTGCTCTTCGCGGCCCACAAGGCCGTGTGCCTTTGCCAGCATGCGGTAGCCTCCCAGTGGCAAATCCTCGACCAGGAACTCGTGTTCCCCGTGCTCGAACTCCACGCTTCGTGCGCGCGCGTGTTCGCCGCCGTGCAGCACCCGCGATGGCTCGAGCACCAGCGTCCAATGGCGCGGCAAGAGCCTTGGATCCGCCAGCACCAAACGCCCGGAAACGCGCCCCGTGCCTTCGAAGCGGCGAGGATCGAATACCTGCGCTGGAAAAGTCGGCGGACCTGCCTGGGCCTGCGTCACTTCACGGCTGCTCCTGTTGCCAAAGCCCAATTCGATGCGCGGCGGCGTGACGGCCAGCGTCGGTGCGGAATCGACGGGCTCCAGCTGTGCCGTTTGGCGACTCTCGGCCCGCGCACCTAGAGTCATTTCTCGCGCCGGGTCCGGCCTAATGTTCCGCATCGCAAGCCAAAGGAGCAGCAGCACTGCCCCCGCGATCCATGTGCCGCGCGCGAGCGCTGATTTTGCCCTCGCCTTTTGCTGTTTTGCGTGCAAAGCTGAGGTGATTCTACATAAATCCCATGCACTCCCATCTCCATCGAGTGGCGTTTCTCGTTTGCGTTCCCTTGCTGGCGTCCGATTGGGGCCACAGCCGCTTGTGCGCTCAGCCTGGGCTGCCGGAACCGGCCGGAAAAGCACCAAGCTCGCAGCCGGCTGCCGCGCAATCGTCCGGCCGGGTCATCGTTCTGGGGATCGACGGTGGGGATTTTCGCACCGCCAAGTCGTTGATGGAGCAAGGCCAGTTGCCCAACTTCGCCGCCCTGGCGGAGCAGGGAACTGCTGGGCCGCTGTCGACCACCAATCCGGCCGAATCGCCCGTGTCCTGGGCGAGTCTCAATTGCGGCCAGAATCCGGCCAAGACCGGTGTTCCCGGTTTCGTCGTGCGTTCCTTCGAGGAGGGCCAAGCGTCTCCGTTGCCCTCGATCGGCTTCTTTGGCAACGAGCAGCGCGCGCTGGACCAAGTTCGCGGCGCGCCATTGCCTGGCTGGAGCGCCGGCTTGCTCGCAGGTGTGTGCGCACTCGCGGCCCTGGCCCTGTTCGGGGTGCTGTTTCGCTTCGTCTTGCGCGTGCGCGCCGTGCCGGCCGCCGTGCTTTCGGGAGCGCTGGCGGCGCTAGCGGCTGTTGGTGGCTACAAGCTGCGGGGCTACTTGCCGGAACACTACCCCGTGGTGACCAACCGCTTGGAAACGGTGCCTTTTTGGGAACAAGCCGCGCGTGCCGGCGTGCGCGGCGTCGTGCTCGACGCCGCACAGGCTTGGGATCGGCATGACTTCGAAGGCTGCGATGTGTTGGCCGGTCTGGGCGTTCCCGACGCACGCGGCAACTACAACGGGTTCACGCTCTACACCACCGATGAGTTCGTGTTCGCGCGCGCTCCCGGACCGGATTCGAGCACACCCAGCGCAGGCGATCGTCTGCGTCTGGAAGAGCGCGAC
>JAKFYL010000117.1 GCA_021730845.1 Planctomycetota bacterium
GCATGCTGCTCGTGCAGCAGTTCCTGACGCGGGTATTCACCGTGCAGTTCAACTCGGGGCTGGCATTTCTGGCCATTTCGACCACGTTCCTGGGCCTGGGATCGGCCGGCGTTTGCGTGTACGCGTTCCCGGGATTGTTTCGCAAGCAACGTACGCCAACGCTCGTGCCCTGGTTGGCCCTCGCCTATGCGGCCGCGTTGGTGGCCGGGTTCGTCGCTCTAGTGCTCGTGGACGACCGCACCCAGGCACACGCTCAGCCGGGCGCGGACGGGTTGACGGCACAGGTTGTGCGCGTCATGGGCGGGGCCATGCTGATGTTGCCGGCGCTGTTCCTGGTGGGACTGGTGATCTCGCTCGTGCTGCGCGAGCACTCTGCGCGGGTCAACCGCTTGTATGGCGCTGACCTAGCGGGGGGCGGCATCGGCTGCCTGCTCGTGCTGCCGCTCATGAACCGGATCGGTGGTGATCACGCCATTTTCGTCGTCGCGGCCCTGGCTACGTTGGGCGCACTGCTGCTCGCCCATGCCCATGGAATCATCGGAGCCACCCGCGCCAGCCTACTGGCGACATTGGCGTTAGCGGCCATGCCCTTTGCCAACCGCGATCTGAGCTTGGTGGACGTGCGCTCGCACCGATCGACGCTGTCGGGGGTCGAGAAGTGGGTCAAGGACGACGTGGAAATCGGGCGCGAATGGAACGAGCTTTCGCGACTTGGATTTTTCGAGACCTACGACGGCGGCTCGATCTACGTGCGCATCGACTCCAGTTGCCAGACCACGATTCCGTCGCAAGACCCAAAGCACCGCGAGGCCTACGTCAATGCGACCGACTTCGAACGCCTGCCGTTCGTTCTCGATCGCCACCGCAAGTGCCTGGAGATCGGGGCCGGCGGGGGCCGCGGCATGGTGCTCGCGGAAGCCATGGGCGCCGAGTCGATCACCGGCGTCGAAATCAACCCGGGTATCGTCGACGCGGCCCTGCACCGTTTTCCAGGCTACGGACCGGGCCCCATGATCGCTGACGGAAAACACCGCTACGTGGCCGCGGAAGGACGCAGTTGGGCGCTGGGGCGCAAGGAGCGCTTCGACAGCGTCACGATCACGTTTATCCAGACGGGAGTGGCGTCGAGTTCTGCCGCGTTCGCCCTGTCGGAAGCCAATCTGTTCACCGTCGAGGCATTCCAGGGGTTCTTGAAGCTGCTGAAGAAAGACGGCCTGTTCTACGTGTACCGGCACGGCGGCAATGAGTGCCTGCGCTTGATCTCGATGGCGCGCGAGGCCTTGGCTTCGTTCGGCATCGAAGATTTCGGCCGCTACTTGTTCATTGCGCGCAATGAGACCAATCGACTGGTGATGCTCATCGCGCGCTCGCCGCTCACGGACGAAGAAGTTGGAAAGCTCGAACAGGCCTGCGCGGAACTCAAGGTGGAGGTCCTGTGGAGTCCTCGCGCGGCAACTCCGACTCGCCCCGAAAATCCCTTGCCGCAGCAACTGCGCGACTTGCGCTCGCGTGGCGCGCTGAACATGGGCACGGCAGTCGCAGCCTACAAGGCCGCCACGCGCGACAATACAGTCGAGCCCCTGGAAGCCACGTACATACGCAGTCCGGACCCGGAGGCGTTCCAGCGCGACTACTTGATCGACGTCAGCGCGCCCAGGGACGACCGTCCGTACTACTTCTTCACGGGCATCAACAAGCTCAAGGACTTCGGCCTGTACTTCGACTTGGATGGTGTGGGCATTCTGGGCGGAACGGTCGTGCTCCTGTTCTGGATGGCCGCGGCCTTTTCCGGTCTGGTGCTCGCGTTGATCTTGCTGCCGCTATTGCTGCGCAAACCGCGCGGCGGCAAGACGGGCACCGGCGCCGCGGTCATTTCCTATTTCAGTGGCCTCGGCCTGGGCTATATCGCGGTGCAGATCTCGTTCATCCAGCGCTTCTCCTTGTTCCTTGGACACCCGGTGTACGCGATTTCCGTGGTGCTCTTGGCGTTCTTGGTTTCCAGCGGCCTGGGTTCGTACGCCAGCGACCGGTTGTTCCGCTCGGCTTGGGGCGGGTTCGGCAAGGTCGTGGGCCTGCTTGCTGTGCTCCTGGTCGCCTACAACTACCTACTGCCCTGGGTTTTCCACTCGAGCCTGATCAGTTGGCCCTTGGCCGAAAAGGTCGCAATCTCGATCGCGATCATCTTGCCCCTGGCGTTCCTCATGGGCAGCCTATTCCCCCAAGGCATTCACTTGGTGGAGAACGCGGCCAGCGAACTCACCCCGTGGGCCTGGGGCGTCAACAGCGCAGCCTCCGTCCTGGGATCGATCGTGGCCTTGGTGCTCGCCATCCACTTTGGATTCTCGGCCGTAGCCCTGATCGCCGCCGCCACCTACGTTTTGCTGTGCTTGCCTGCGGCCGCGTCACTCCGGCGCCAAGCTCGCTCGTGACGCATCCAGGGGGGAGTACCGTACACTCCCCGCCATGGTTGAATCGAATATCACGACACGGGCCAAGGACTATGCCAAGTGGTACCAGGACGTCATCGCCGCGGCGCAACTTGCCGAGCCGGCGGAGGTCGTTCGAGGCTGCATGGTCGTGCGCCCGCATGGTTGGGCGGTGTGGGAAAAAATCCAGGCTGAGCTCGATCGCCGGTTCAAGGAAACAGGCCATCAGAACGCCGCTTTTCCGCTGCTGATCCCGCTGTCCTTCTTGCAAAAGGAGGCCCAACACGCCACGGGCTTTGCCATGGAATGCGCGGTAGTGACCCACGCCGGGCTCAAGACCGTCGACGGCAAGATCCAACTCAAGGGCGAGCTCGAGGAACCGTACGTCGTTCGTCCGACTTCGGAGACGATCATCGGCCACTTCTTCGCCAAGTGGATCGACTCCTACCGCGATCTGCCGTTGCTCATCAACCAATGGTGCAACGTCATGCGCTGGGAACTGCGCACGCGCCTTTTCCTGCGCACGGGCGAGTTCTGGTGGCAGGAAGGGCACACGGCACATGCCAGCCACGAGGAGGCCCAAGAAGAAGTGCAGCGCATGCTGCACATCTACCGCGACGTGTACGAGAACGTCCTGGCCATCCCGGTGACCCTCGGCGCCAAGACCGCCAACGAACGCTTCGCCGGCGCCCACGAGACGTTTTGCGTCGAAGCCATGATGCAAGATGGCAAGGCCCTGCAAGGCGCAACCAGCCACGACCTAGGCCAGAATTTCGGCAAAGCCTTCAACATCACGTTCCAAAACAAGTCCGGCCAGCGCGAGTTCGTGTGGCAGACATCTTGGGGCGCTTCGACGCGCATGATTGGAGCCTTGATCATGGCCCACTCCGACGACAACGGCCTAGTCCTGCCCCCGCGCGTGGCCCCGATCCACGTGGCCATCGTCCCGATCTGGAAAACCGACAGCGAGCGCGCCGCAGTCGTCGAAGCGGCCCATAACCTCGCGCGCGATCTGCGCGACGATGGCTTGATAGTCAAAGTCGACGACCGCGAAGAACTCAAACCCGGCGCGAAGTACTTCGAATGGGAGCGCAAGGGCGTGCCGCTGCGGCTCGAGCTTGGGCCGCGCGACTTGGCCGCCGGTACGGCGCTTTCCAAGACACGCATCGGCGACAAGAAAGAGCCTCTGTCGCTGTCCGCCCTCGGCAGTGAAGTCGGGCGCACTCTGGATACGATGCAGAAAGCCTTGTTCGAGCGTGCGCTGGCCTTCCGACAATCCAACACCTTGGAAGTCGACAGCTGGGCCGATTTCGAAGCCGTCTTCGCCGGCGCAGGATCGAAGTTCGTCTACGCCCACTGGGACGGAACGACCGAAACCGAACTCGCCATCAAGGAAGCCACCAAGGCGACCATCCGCTGCCTACCCCTGGAAGGCCACGGCCCCGCGCCTAGCTCCGGCCGCTGCATCAAGACCGGCAAACCCAGCGCGCGCCGCGTGCTGTTCTCGAAGAACTACTAAACGCACGGTGCCGGGGCAAGAAACGGCCCGGCACCGTTCGGCATTCTCCTAAGGGCACACCACGAATTGCAGCGCGTTGCTGAGCCCGACCGTCGAGGGCGAGGGCGGATCGCGGTACCAGAGTTGGACGTTCACGACTTGTCCCGGGACGAGGAGCGGACCGCCGCTGGGGTGCAACAGCATGTCGCCCAGCGCGTAGTTGAACTGCCCGTTGCAAGTGCCGGAGGCGCCGCCGGAGGTTGCAACTTTCAAACGATGCAGCGGTGCTTTGACGCACAGTACGCCGCCGAAGAACGGCGCGTTGTTTTGTCCCGTGGTGCTGAAAAACATGAGTCCGGCCTGGCTGCCGTCAACCTGGGACGCAGTGGCAAGAAACCCGCTCGGGGAGCTCAGTTGGGGGAGTCCCGAACCGGACATGGATGGAGAACAGCCGTTGCTCGAAACGGTGGCGGTGCAATAGGTCGTGATCGGATTCGACGCGCAGGGCAGGTTGTACTGCAAGTGGTCGACTTCGATGGCGGATCCGTGGTTGAGCACGATCTTTCGGAT
The DNA here is from genome assembly GCA_021730845.1 of Planctomycetota bacterium. Taxonomy (GTDB): domain Bacteria; phylum Planctomycetota; class UBA1135; order UBA1135; genus JAKFYL01. The sequence goes on from JAKFYL010000117.1 coordinate 4,495, forward strand.
GCCGCCTGCATATTCGACGCCGAAGAAACGGTCTTCCGCCGTCCCCCCCGAGTTGCCAGAATCACCCACTCCTGTTCCCACGACGGACGCGACCAAGGTATCAGCGGAGTCAAAGGCCTGGAAAGTCACGTTGGCTGCAAAGGGTCCATCCGTCCACACCAGGCCAACTTTCGTCGGCAAACCGCCAAGCTGACTCGCGTCGAAGACGAAAGTAGCACCCAGGCCCGTGGAGTCGAAGTAGGAGTCGCAGCTGGCGCATGTGCCATTGCCAAGCGAACCGTCGTCTGAATCAACCGAGTCGATGATCGACCCACTGAATTGCGTACTCGTGACGAGGCCTGACGGCGAACTGACACCGGGCACGTTGAGCAGGTGATCTTCGAAGGTCTCGAGCACGAATCCCGGGGAGCTCGCCGAGAACGGGCTGTCCGCGGGACTGAGATAGGGCGTCGGCCCGTAGGTCGTCTGCGCGGCGGCCGGAAACGCAGTGGCGATCGTGAACAGGGCGGCAGTTAGCAGTAGGAGGCGCATGGTGCTCGGGTTCCTGATGGTGGCGAGTGGAAAAGGGGCAGTTACCTCTACTCACCCGGACCCGGCCGGAGCCGTTACATGGAATCACCGCTTCGAAGGCGCCAAGCCTCGAATTGAAGCTTCTCGCGCCTCGGACTATGCCTAGTGGGAGCTCTGGGCGGGCCCCGGCGGCCCAAGAACCGCTTCTCGGCAGCCAGGAAGGCACCCGAGGGGCAATCGAATTCTAGGCCCCGCGATGTGGCCGTCGCCCCCCCTATTGCCTACAGCCACCAACGAAAGCGGAAAGCCAGCCACTCCTTGGCGCGCCGGGCGAATGGTCGCGAGCGCCACTGATCCAGTTTGACTTCCTTGCAGTGCTGCAAGTCGCGCCCGAACTGATCGTCCATGATGCCCGCGAACTCGCGATCGGCAACCACGAGGCCAACTTCCAAATTGTGAACGAAACTGCGCCGATCCAGATTGAAGCTACCGATCGTGGCCCATTCGCGGTCGATCACGCCGGCCTTGGCGTGCATCATGCGGTCCTGAAATTCGAATATGCGCACGCCCATCTTGAGCAAGCGGGCGTACAAATGCCGGCTGGCGTGGTACACCAGTCCCACATCGGATTCGCTGGGGACGATCACGCGCACCTCGACGCCGCGTCTGACGGCGCGCCGGAATTCTCGCCGCAACAAGATATCTGGAATGAAGTAGGCGTTGGTCAGGTCAATCGACTGGCTGGCCTGGCGCAAGGCAAATCGATAAGCCGCGTGCATGTCCAGACGATGGTCGAGGCCAAAGTTGTCGGCAGTCGCGATCAAGACCGGCGTAGTGGCAATGCGGCCGGGCATCACGGAATCGCCTGCGCGTGCCATTTCCTCGCTGAAAGGCCGACCTCCCGCGCGCAACCAGGCGCGGCGGAAGATCATGGCCAAATCGCGCACTACGGTTCCTTCAACTTGGCAATGTAGGTCATACCACCCTTGTCCACGCGGTTTGGGCGCGTAGTCGTTGCCGATGTTGAGGCCGCCAGTGAAAGCGATACGGCTGTCAACGATCAAAAGTTTTTGATGATCGCGCTGGTTGAGTCCCCAGCGCGCTCGCCAAGGCGCGATCGGATGGAATACGCGCACCTCGATGCCGGCCTGCTCCATTTCCACCGCGAATTCGTCGGTCATCTGGCCCATGGAGCCGACGGCGTCGTACAAGACGCGCACACGGACGCCGACCTGCGCGCGTTCGATCAGGGCGCGCTGGAATTCCTTGCCGGTCTCGTCCGCGGCGAAAATGTAGGACTCCAGGTGCACACGCTCTTGCGCTGCGCGTATTGCTTCCAGCATGGCGGGGTAGGCATTTGCGCCGCTCACCAAGAGCTTGATCTGGTTGCTTCCGCGCAGTGCTTCAGGCCGATGGACATACGGCACGCCGCTGGAAATCCGCCGCAAGAATCGGGATAGAATCCCTTTGCCGACCGACCTCAGCTTGGGCGGGGAACTCAATCAGTGTCCGGGCGAGGCCGCGGCTCTTGCCAACATGGGGACAACCGGACGTTCAGCCCGCAGAGAATCGCCGACGCGAATTTCGCCTGCTTTCTCGACACTGCACAATAGGCCGCGCCCGCGCAGGCCCCGGCGGTTGGCGCGCGCAACCTTCTTGGCTCCCGCGGCACCAAAACGCTGAAAGAAGGCTAGACACGGTCGGTGGTCGAGCTCGGACACGCGCAGGATCGCCGTGCCTACAAACAGCCGCGTGCCTACGGGCAGATTGTCCTCGGACAAATCCAGGTCAACCTGCAAGTTGTCGCCCGACATGGCCGCGCGCTGCGCGTCACCTTTCGCAAGCGACTGAATGACGTGCCAGTTGATGAGCGCCACTTGGTTGCCGGGCGCGGAGTGAGGGTGGTTGATCCAACTATCGCCGTGGACTCCGCTCGTCGGTGACACAGTAATCGACTGGACGAGTGCACGCTCGCCGCGGCCTGTGCGCAAGACGCAGGCACGCACGCTGCCATCGTCTCGGGGAGAGGCCGGCAGGCCGTCGAACCAGAAATCGAAGCGAAAGGAAAAGTCGAACAAACCCATGGATCGCAGGTTGCTAGGACTTGGCGCGCAGGCGCTCGAGCAGTCTGCGCGTAGCGCCAGAATCGAGCGCTTCGTTCGCGCGGCCGACGCCGTCGGCGATCGTGAGGGATCCGCCCGCGGCGCGCAAAATCACCGCCGCTCCGAGCAGTGCTGCGTCACGGGCGGCGCCCATCTCTCCGCTCAGGACTCCCGCGGTAACGCGTCCGGATGCTTGCACGAGCAGGGGATTGTCGCCGCATCCTAGACCATCTTCCGGCGGGCCAAACATGGGCAAGTCAGGCTCTTCCGCATGATGAATGCCGAAGTCGCCGGGCTCGATCGAAAGCGTCACTTGTTGGGTCGTGGAAAATTCGATGCCGCGCGTGCGGCGCCGCACGGACGGGATGACGCCAGCCTCCAGGCCTTGAACGACGATGCCGCGCGGGTGGCCCAGCGACTGAACGACGCCCACCGCGAGTCCAAGCACCGGCCCACCTTGCGCACCCACGACGATCGAAGCATTGCGCGGAGCGAGCAACTTCTCGACGGTCGACAGCGGAGTGCGCACGCCGATCTCCGTGCGCACCTTGCGCAGACTCAGGAGGGCCGGAAGCATGCCCGAGGCTGCCACGACCGCGAAACCAAGCTCGTCCACCCAGGCCTCGGCCTCGGAGGGATCGAACGTCATCTGCATGCCCATGCCCTCCAGCGCGCTCGCAGCGGTCAATCCTCGCTTGGGCGGAACGCAGCGATCGCTGATCACGAGAACTTTCACGCCAGCACTGGCAGCGATCAGACTCGCTGCGAGCTCCAGCGGCGGAACATGCTCGACACCTTCCTGAGAGGGACACACGCACACCAGATCCTGTGTTTTGGCACAGGGGATGCGGGCGTTGTCGCGCGCGGCGCGCGCGAAACCGGTCACTTCTTCGACGGTCACGCCCTTCCAGCGCAGTGCAATCAAGAACGCGCCGGCTTGGATCTCGGTCGCTTCCCCGGAAAGGATCGCGCGGAAGGCTCCGTATGCTTCGTCGGAAGTCAGGTTGCGGCCGTCGCGGCGTGCCGAAGAACCTAGGATCCGCATCAAGTCGCGCAGGATCATCTCATGGAGAGCGAACGGGGTACTGGTAGGAACGACCGCCGCACGGGGTCGGCGTCAGATTCCCCGCGAGGCTTGGCGGGCCCCCATCCTAACCCGAATTCAGTGCGCGCCCAGCGACTTGGGCGGCTCTTCCTTGGGCGGAACTTCCGGTTTGGGCTCGGGCGGCGTGTCGGAATCGTCCTTTTTCGGCGGCTCTTCTTGGGAATCCTTGGACTCCGCTTCCGGCTGGGCTTTCTCTGCTGGTTCCTCTTGACCCGGATCCGTGCGCTTCTCCGGGGCCAAGTCCTTGGCCGGCCTGGGACGGATGTGGGCGAAGAAGAGCTCCTTGTCCTTCTCGTAGACCAACTTGCCCGAGACGACGGAGTACTGCACGAACGTCTCGTAGTGGAGCAGATCGCCGTCGGTTGCGATGAGATCGCAATCCTTTCCGACTTCCAAGGTTCCAACACGCGCGTCGATGCCCAAGATTCGCGCTGGAACGATGGTGATGGATTCGATTGCCGCCTTCTCGCTCAAGCCGCCCCGGACGGCGAAACTGGCCTCCACCGGCAAGTGCATGATGTCCCGTCCCACCATTCCCGATAGTTCGATGCCCGGATTTCCCGGGATCACGGCCACCTGCAC
>JAKFYL010000196.1 GCA_021730845.1 Planctomycetota bacterium
ACGGGGACGTCGCAGCGCCGGCCAGGGAGATATCGGCGCGTGACCGTCCGTCCGACGATCTTCTCGATTGAAGAGATGAGATCGTTGACGCAAGACCGTGTAGGCAGCATGCGCTCCCACGCCGGCCCGCAACTGGGCGTTGAATTCGCGCGCTTGCGCGGCACACAGGAGCTCGATCGCGAGCACGGCTTCCACGTTGGCGCAAATCGTGCGCGCGCGGCGCGCGGCCGTCGCCCCCATCGACACGTGATCCTCTTGGTTGGCGCTGGTGGGGATCGAGTCGACCGACGAGGGGTGAGCCAGCGACTTGTTTTCGCTAGCTAGCGAAGCTGCAGCTACTTGCGCGATCATCAGGCCCGAGTTGAGGCCGGGCTTGGGCGTGAGGAACGCGGGCAGGCGCGAAAGGTCCGGGTTGACCAACTGCTCGATGCGGCGCTCCGACACGTTGGAAATCGTGCACAAGGAGAGCGCCAGGTAGTCCAGCACCATGGAAATCGGTTGGCCGTGGAACTGCCCGGCGGAAACGACTTCGCCTGTGTCGGGAAACAGAATCGGATTGTCGGTCACGGAGTTGAGTTCGCTTGTCAGCACCTCGCCCACATGGGCTAGGGCCGACTTGAACGCGCCGTGGATTTGCGGCACGCAGCGCAGTGAGTACGGATCCTGTACGCGATCGCAATCCTTGTGGCTTTCGAGCACGCGCGACTGCGCCAGGCAAGCGCGTACGTTTTCGGCACAGCGTGCGTGGCCTGCTTGGCCCTTGAGCTCGGCAAAGCGCGCGTCGAACGGGCGCACGGATCCCAGCAGGGCTTCGATCGAGAGCGCGGCGATGCAGTCGGCAGCCTTGGAGACGTTGGCCGCGGCCAGCCAGGCCAGCGAGCCGGTGGCCTTCATGATCTCCGTGCCGTTGATCAGCGCCAGCCCTTCCTTGGCGGCTAGTTCGAGCGGCTTTTCTCCCAGCTCCGCCAGCGCCTTGTCGGCCGGCATGCGCACTTGCGAGCCGCCGCGATCGATCCAAGCCTCCCCCACGCCCAAGTAGGCCGCGGTCAAGTGCGCCAAGGGCGCCAGGTCGCCACTGGCGCCCACCGAACCTTGTTGTGGCACGACAGGCACGAAGCCGTTTTCGTACAGGCGCAGAATCGTCTCGATCACGCTGCGTCGCACACCCGAGTGCCCGCGCAAGAGCCCGTTTACCCGCAGCAGCATGGCGCTTTGAACTTCGGCGACCGGCATGGGCTCGCCCACGCCGCAGCAGTGGGAGAGCACCAAATTGCGCTGCAAGGTTTGCAAGTCGGCGCGATCGATGGCGACGCTCTTGAGCTTGCCGAAACCTGTGGTCAGGCCGTACACGACGTCGCCGCGCTGCACGTGGTGCTCGACCAGCTTGCGGGCGGCTTCCACCCGCGGCCACGCCGAGGGAGCAACTGCGACGCGCGGCCGCGCTCCGCTGCGCAGCGGAGCCAAATCGGAAAGGGTCAGTGACGTTCCGTCGAGAACCAGGGCCTGCATGGTTGGGCGAGGATCGTACTTCGCCGGACCTGGAGTTTTTAGGGGCCGCCGCGCGCGTGTGCGCCAGGCGCGCTCGACTCAGTAGCCGCGGGCGCGCATGAGGGTATCTGGATCCTGTCCCAGGATGGCTCCGGCGGGCAGGGTCAGTTCGACGGCGCGCTCCCCCTTGAGCGTGAACTCTCCCCCGCCGCCCACAGGGGTCGCGTTCCAGCTCGCGGTCAAATTCCAGGTGCCCTGCCGCAAGCCCTCGAGCACGAAATCCTCGTCCACGGGAATCACGCGCTGACCTAGCGACTGCCCGTCGATGCTGGCGACCACGGGCAAGGCCTGAGTGCGACCATTGAAGACCAAGCGCAGCGTGGCCGACGACTTGGCCACCGGCTCCAAGACCAGATTGGCTTCCTCTTCGGGCAGCCGCACCAAGCGCGCTCCGCGCAGCGTTCCATCCGGTGACTCGGCGGAAAGGTAGTGCGCCGAAGTTGCATAGAACGTCCAAACAGTGAACGCGTAACGACCTGTCGAATCCGTGCGCGCTGTTTGCGCCACCTGCGCCAAGGCCGGAATCATCTCGCGGTGGATGGCCCCGGCACCAGAGGGATCGCCCAGGTAGGTGTTGGCCACCGCCGCGCGATCGGGCACTTCCAATACCACGCGTGCATTGGAGATACCCGTACCGGTGCGGTCGGTGATTTGCCCGTACACGCGCTTGACCGAATCGCGCTGCGGCGCGGAAGCCGTCGGCTTGGAGCCCGCGCTCGAACTTACCGGACGCATGTGCACCTGATGCACGGCACGGATGCCTGGCCGCAAGGTGATGCTGTCCGACTCCGGCTCGGCCACGGCGCCATGGTGGTAGACGCGCACGGTGACACGTGCGGCAGGCAAATCGTCCAAGCGCAGCGTGGAACCAGCCACCACTTCCAGCGGCGCGAGGCGGTGCCAGGGAAACGTCCGCTCTATGTCGGGATTGGCGGGCAGGATGACCACCTGAGCTTTGTCGCCTACGCCGGCCTTGTCGAGTACCGAGACATCCAGCGAGCAGCCGGGGTCGAGCTGAAAACGCAAATTGTCGGACTCGGTGGTCCGGCCGGCAGCGATGCCGACCCGACGCATGCGCGCGGCATAACCTTGCTTCTTCAGGACGATCAACAGATTGTCGCCGCCGGTCATGTCCGCAAAGCGGAAGTTGCCTTCGGCATCGGTGAGTGTTTTCTGGCCATCCAGTTCGACTTCCACGCCTTCGATGCCTTTTTGGCCGTTGTCTGTCACGCGCCCCAGAGCGACGCCGGGCAAGCCATAGGACACGTTGAAGTCCGTAGCTTGACCTGTGGCCAATCGCAGTTCGCGAACGCTGCCGGGAACTCCTGGCGCGCTGACTTCGATCTCGGCCAGCCCCGGATACAAGTCCACGGGTCCGAAAGTACCGTCGCTGGCGGTCTCGATGCGCGTCCCGGCATTCAAGCCGGACCGCAGCAAGAGATTCGCACGCACGCCGACGCCGGATCGGCCGAAAATTTGGCCGCGCAGGCGCGCGCGCTTGCCGGAACCCAGAGCTTCCACACCGGCCACCACCGGAACGTCTATGGGTGCGATCAAGTCGAGTTCGATTTCGACCGGCCACGCCACGGTCGTAGCCAGTGGATTTTGCGCGCCGGCATCATTCGCGTCTCCATTGCCTTCGATGCGCGTAGGCTCCGTCTCCACCCCGACCGTCGGCGCCGAAACCGTCGCTGACGGTGGCCGTGTTTGACCAGACGCACCGCTGGAAGTAACGACCTGGGTCGGAGGAGGAGAAAAATATTGCCAGGCCGCGAAAACGAGCCCCACCAAGCCGATCGCAAAGATCGCCAACGGGGCTCTTCGCCGAGTTCGATTCGCCATGCTGTTCGTGGTGCTCTGCTGCGGGCAAGGCTTTTGAGAGGCCGGCCCGCAAGCACAGAACAGAATAGCAGCTCGCCTGCGCGCGGTTACCGTGCTTTGCGAGCGTGCGCATTGCAGCCCGCGCGGTTAGAGACCAAGATGTCGGGATGCACGGGGCGCTTGTCCTACTGGTTCTCTTGGTGCCGGCCTGCTTCCAATCCGATTCGAAGGCGCCGGCCCCCGACATATCGCAGCCAATGGCTCAGGCTCCAAGCGCAAGCCAAGTCTCGACTCATGATCCGTCGCAAGACGTTGCTCCAGTCGCAAATCCGCCCCGCGCGACGCAAGCGGTGCTCCCGCGCCCCTTTGCAGGTCGCATGCAAATCGCGTTGGGCGCGCGCCCGACCGGCGTGGAAATTGCGGACCTCGACGGCGATGGGGCGCTCGAACTCCTGGCCACGACGGAAGAACCCGGCGAGTTGCGCCTGTGGCGGCGCGTGCCAGGCGGCTTGAGCCCGACTCCGCGCCGCATCCCGTGCGGTGACTGGCCGCTAGCTCCGCACGCGACGACGGCCGGCGCCCTGGGGGCCATGCAGCCGTTCGCACCCGTCCTCGTTGCATCGCGCGCCACGCGCGAGATTTCCATTCTGCGTGCTTTCGACGCCCCACTGACGCGTTTGGCGCTTCTGAACTCGCCGCCGCGCGCTTTCGATTGCGTCGCCAATACGATCGCGGTCGCCACCGACTCCGAATTGGTGTTCCTGGATCAAAGCGGAGTGACGGGCTCGGCTTCGTTCTCGGGCTCGAGTTTTCCGCGCGCCGTGTGCCTGCTCGAAGATGCGACGCTTGCGATCATCGCATTTCAAGAACCGCCCGGCCTGGCATTGTGGGCCCGCGGCGAACCTGCCCCGCGCAGGCTGCTGCCATTGCCGCACATCCCGCGCGATGTGCGCCCAGTCGACTTGGACGGCGATTCGGATTTGGAGCTTGCCGTGGCTTTGGGAGCGGAGCACTTGCTCGTTTTCGGATGGCATTTCCCCGGTGGAGTCATCACGGCACTGGGCGCGGACGCGCCTCCCGCGGTCCCCGTACAAACGGGCAAGGTTCCACTGGCGTTGGCTAGTACTCCGGCCGGCGGCTCACTCGCGGTCGTATCCATGTACGGCTTGGCCGTGGAGTTGGTGCGAGACAGCGGCGGCGAGCTAGCGCGGCCCAAGATCAGCGCGCGCGCGCACGCAGGCCAATCGCCGGTGGATCTGGCGCTAGGCGACCTCGACGGTGATGGCCTGGACGACACGGTGATCGCCAACCGCGACTCGACCGCGCTGAGCCTGATGCTGGGAAACGAGCAAGCGGCATTCGGTCACGAATGGAATTCGTTCGCAGGCGGATTCCCCGTATCCGTGGATGCCTGGATTGCCGGTGCGTCGGGCCCCGCCGCTGGTCCGAGCAAGGTCGTCGTCGCCTGTTCCAAGGACGCCAGCATCAGCGTGCTCGAACAAACCGCGGGGGCGCGGCTACATCGCACTCAAGTCATTCGCAGTGGACCCGCGCCGCGACTTGCGCGTTGGGTGGACCTCGATGGCGACGCCCTGCCCGATTTGGCCTGGCTGTGGAGCGATGCGGAAGGCTCGCGCTTGGCGCTACGCCGGGCAACATCGCCGACATCGTTCGAAACGCGCGACCCGTCGGTGGACAAACGCGTAGGGGGATCCGGAAGCGACCTGCTGCTCGTACCTCCAGCAGCGAGCGCGGACGGCGCCAGCTCCCCGGGCGTCGCATTCCTTGTGACCGATCCGGATGCCGGCCATGTCGTTTTCGTCCTGGGGGAACGCGTCGAACACTGCCAGGTCGCCTCCGCTCCGCGTGCGCTGGCCTGGATCCGATACGACGCGGATCTCGAGCCCGAATTGGCGGTGGCGCTTGGCTCCCCGGGACCGCGCACGGGCGTAGCCGTGCTCGATTTTCATCCCGCGGCCGCAAGCGGCGCGCCGTTCTTGCGCGAGCTCGTGTTCGTGCCCAGCGCGCGACGTCCGATTGATTTGCTGGCCATAGACCTGGATCGCGATGGGCGCGAGGATCTGGCAGTCTTGACGCGCGAGTCGGACATGTCGCCCGCGGGAACCCTCGAGACGTACTTGCGCTCGGAAGGTGCCGAAGGATTCACCGCCGGCAGCACGGCCGAAGCCGGTTTGATGCCGCACCATTTGGCAGTCTGCGAGCTAGACGGCTTTCGCTACATCGCCGTTCCGGCCCAGAATCTCCACGCAGTCCTGGCTTGGCGTGTGGTGAGCGGCTCGGGACGCTTCGGCTTGGAACGCTTGCACGACATAGGAGCGCACTTGGGCTGCATGGACCTCTGCTACGCCGATTTCACCGGCGACGGCAAGCCCGACTTGATCGTCGCCAATGGCTTTTCGGACGACGTCACGGTGTTGCCGGCGCGCTGACGCCAGCCCCCGGCTCACCTTTGCTAATGCTTGGCTAAGGAGCGCAGCGCGGTCACCAGACCCTGGCACAGACGCAATTCGGCGCCGCAGCGATTCGCGCCCGCGAGTTGCGTGCGCGTGAGCAAATAACCGTAGGGACGCTTGTAGGTCTCGTCGATCGAGCGCAGCACCAAAGCAAACCACGCTCGCGCTTTGGCGCAGCGTTCCTCGGTGCGCTGCGGGGTTTCACCGGGAACGAGCGTGGGATCGCACAGCAATGCCAGCCCCCACAGCAAATTGGCCGGCATGCCCGTGAGGTCGCCAACCGAGAGTCCCGATTGCGGTTGCCAGCCTAGGTGCGTGAGATCTCCCCACACGCCTGTTTCGTACAGCTCGCCGATCAAATGCATGTTCGCGGCCAACTCGATCATGCGCTCGGGGCGCGGTTCGCCCGCTTGCGCTTGCCGGCCGTAGCGCGCGGCCATGTCCCAGCATCGAACCTGGTCGGCGGCCACGCTGCCCCCCTCGCGCAGGGCGCCTTCCCACAGCGGCAAGAAATGATTCCAGCCCTCGCGCAACATGCGCCGCGCGAGTGGATCTTCTGGGTGCGCTTCCAATAACGTGGTGAGCGCCGCACCGAGGGTGCCGAAGCTGTCGTCGAAATCGGGGTCGATGCGCTGCGTGCTGCCACCCCAATGCAAGGTGAACTCGAACTCGGCGATGGCGCGGCGTGCCGCGGCGACGAACTCCGGGCGCTCGGTCAGGCGAGACAAGCGCGCTAGTTCCGAGGGCGTGTTCAGGCGTCGAATCTCCGGCGGGGCCCCACCGGCCGTGCCAGTCGATGAAATGAAAATGGCCGCCATGGTCCCATCCGGCAACACCCCGCGCTCCAGAATGGTGGCGCCCATTTTCTCCGCCGCCGCCAAGGCGCGCGCGCGCCAAGCCACTGGTCCACGCTCGGAAAGATCGAGCAAAAAACGCAGCCAAGGCGCGACTTCGACTGCCGAATCACGGCGCGGAACGTCGAATTCGCAATCCCACTCGCGCGGCAGCCCGGTGCTGGGGTCCAAACACAATTCGAAGAAGTCGGCGAGAAAAGCTTCGATAGCTGCATCCCAGCGCGTCTCGCCCGTTGCGTGGGCGGTGCTGAACATGAAACCCCACAGCGGCAACAGACCGCCGGCGACGGTGAATAGGGGCTCGCCGGTCACGACGTCGAAGACTTGGCAAGCCAGCGCTGTCTCCCGCGGACCCTTTCGATCCAAACCGCGCTCGAGCCAACAAGCGAAGATCTCGTCCAAGTGGCGCGAGATCTCACGTTCCAGTTCCTCTGGACTCACGCTGGGCAAGACCACGCTGGCTCGTAGCGTGGGCCAGCTCCCGCCTTCACCGCTCTGAATGCGCGCCGTCAGACGTCCATAGGGAGCGCGCCCCAATTCGCGCTCGAGGCGCGCCGCATCCAACACCACGTCGATGCCGCTCACCGCGCCTCGGTCCGAGGTTGGCGTGAGCAGGATCCTCCCGGGGCCGCTGCCTCGCAACTCCAGGGATACGCCGGCTCCTCTCCCTTGCAGCGTGAGCTCGAGGCTCGCGGCCAGTTCCTTGGGTACCGCCAGCGGAAGGGCAATTTCCTGGCCCGCCTTCAAGCGCTGGCCCAGGTCCCCAGAGAGCAAGTCCAGCCACAGATCGTGGGTGTGCGGCGCGGCGTCCTGGCTTTGTCCACGGGCGGGTTCCAAGGTCGATCCCGCGGCAGCGAGGAAAACGAGGGCCGAGCTGCGCAAGACACGCGCGAAGCGGGCGCATAGGAGCCTTCTAGTTGAACGCCAGGTCACACGCGCTACCCTACCCGCTCAACCCGTGCCCGACCAATCCGGCCCCATTCCCCGCGCACCGCAAGCGAAGCGGGCTTCGCCCTTGCGAACGATGAAGCACTATTCGGTCGTCGAATTGCTAGGCGATGGCATTTCCAGCGAGCTTTCCGAAAGCGTCCACGCGATCGCGGCGGTCCTTCCGTTCCAGATCGAGTTTCTTCAAGTCGATCTTTCCTCGGCCAACCGTGCCGAACGCGGGGAGGATCTGTACGACGAGGCCGAAGTTCTGATGAAGCGCGTCAAGGTTGCGATGAAGTATCCGACCGAAACGACGGACACCAGCCCCAACAAAGTCCTGCGCGAGCGCTGTCAGTTTTCGGTGATCCACCGGCCGGTCGACACGATCCCCGGCATCGCCACGAATTTCACTCGCCCGATCGACATCGACGTGGTGCGCATTGCCACGGGAGGCACGTACGAGGACGCCGGCCGGCGCATTGGCCGCGACACTGCGGTCTCGTTGCGCGTCATCGAACGCGTGCCGACCAAACACGCGGCACGCTTCGCCTTCAAGTTGGCCATGCAACGCCAAGGCGGCGTGGTCTCGACCAGCAAGTACACCATTCAGCGCGCAACCGACGGCTTGTTCGAGGAAGTCTGCGGCTTGGTGGCCCAGGACTATCCGGGCATCCCCTATCGCCGCGAACTGTTCGATTCCCTGCTCGCCGGAATCATCCTGCATCCCGAGCGCTACCAAGTGATCGTGTGCCCCAACGAATACGGGGACTTCCTCTCGGACATGGTGTGCGGCTTGATCGGATCCATCGGCCTAGGCGACAGCTCGAACTTCGCCTTCGACGACAATGGCGCGGTTTCCGTGGCCATGTTCGATCCGGCGGGCGGAACCGCGCCCGACATCGCGGGTCAAGGCCGCTGCAACCCGACCGCTGCCCTGTTCGCCTTTTCGTCGCTCCTGCGGCACCTAGGCGAGCAAGAAGCAGCCCGTGCCTTGCGCACCAGCGTGCTGGAGTGCATTTCCGTTGGCGAAACCACGGCTGACATTGGCGGCTCGCTGAACACGCGTGAGTTCACGGCAGCCGTGGTGCGCCGCTTCCGCGGATCCCTCACGGTGGCGCGCTAGGCAAGCGGACCACAAGCGTCGCCGGCCTGGAG
>JAKFYL010000322.1 GCA_021730845.1 Planctomycetota bacterium
GTCGCGCCACTGGATGGGCTCCAAGAACAGCGCTGTTGCTTGCTGCCTTGCTCGCCACATGGCTGCCGTCGAACCACTCGGCCATGGCTGCGGACCCAAAGCCGGTCGATCTCGCAACCGCTCCTGCGGTCCTGCTGATGATCGAGGAGCCGGGCTGCCCCTACTGCGCGCGTTGGGATCGCGACATCCGGAAGGCCTATGAGGCAAGCGACGAGGGCGCGATTGCGCCGCTGGTGCGCCTTCCGGCCTGAAAGTCGCAGGGTGCAAGGCTTCGCGAGGGGCGCGACGAATTGCGCGGCGCGTGTGACTTGCAGCAGCGGCGAGCTTCGAGAGGCCTGCTCGTCCTCTTGCGCACAGGAACGAGCGCCGGAGCGCCTAGTCCTCGCGCGAGCGCCCGCGCAGGCGCTTGGCCACGGAGCGGCGCTGCTTGCCTTCCAGTCGTTTGGTGACGGAAGCGCGCGTCGGGCGCGTTTTCCGACGGACTTTGGGTCGAATCAAGGACTGGCGCAACGACTCCGCCAGTCGCTCGCGACATTCGATCAGGTTGCGTTCGCGTTCGCGGTGCGTCGAAGCGTGCACGAGCAATTCGCCTTCGCGCGTCAGGCTGGCGGCCAGCTTGTGGGCGAGCCAGCTTTTGTCCGCGGGCGAGAGCGCTTGGCTGGCTGCGAGCGCAAAGCGCAAGGTCACGCGGGTCTCGAGCTTGTTGACGTTTTGTCCACCCGGGCCGCTCGATCGCGAAAACTCCGGGCGCAGCTCCGCTTCGGGAATGGAGATGTGCTTGGAGATCCACAAGGGACCCCGAGCGCCGATCGCCGGTTCTTGGCTCACGGCGCCTGCGCTGTCCCCGCTGCTTCCGGCTGCTCCGGGTGATCGAGGAGATAGCGAAAGGAGTAGATCCCGGTGTCGTGCCCGTCCGAAAAAGCCACCGCCAGGCCGTAGTTGCCGACCAGCCTGGCTCCGGTTTGCTGCAATTGTGCTGGGACGGATTTGGGATCGTGCATGCGCACGCCGGTCAGCTCATTCACGCAGCGCGCGCACGGGCACAAGCCGCGCAGGCGTTGGGCGCTGAAGCGGGTCGTTTCGCCGCTGGACCAGCGGATGAGGATCCCCGTCGGATCGCTGGTCTTGATCGACAGCGGCTGCGGTGTGGTCATGAACGCTGGCGGTCTGATGGTGGGCAGAACCAGACTTGAACTGGTGACCCCTTGATTTTCAGTCAAGTGCTCTACCAACTGAGCTACCTGCCCGTGGCGCTGCCAGATTGGACCTGGCACCCCACTTCGGAGGGGGGATTATCCCGATTGGGCCGGTAGGCGTCAACTCGCGCCGCCGCGCGCCAGCAGCTGGCGCGCGCCATCCAAGTCGTGGGCGATCGCCGCCGACAGCTCCGCAAGACCTGAAAACTTGCATTCCGCGCGCAGGAAACCCTCGAAAGCGAACTCGAGCACCCGGCCGTAGATCTGACCTTGGAAGTCGAGCAGGTGCACCTCGATCCGCGGCGCGCTTTGCGCGCCGCCCCCAAGCGTCGGGCGCAGGCCAATATTCGCAACCGCCGGGTGCAGCGCCTGCTGCCGGAAACCGACCTCGCCGCCTGGAACGGGTTCCTCGGGCGACCCGACGAACCTTACCCACCCGGCGTACACGCCCAGGGGCGGGTGCAGTTCCTGGTGCAGGTCCAAATTGGCCGTCGGAAACCCGAGCTTGCGCCCCACGCCGTCACCGGCCACCACCGTGCCGAGCACGCTGTACGGGCGCCCGAGCATCTTGGCCACGCCGGTCAGGTCGCCCAGGGTAACCGCTTCGCGAATGGCCGTGCTGGACACAGCGCGCGCACCGATCAGGACCTTGTCGACTACTTCGACGTCCAGGCCCATGCTCTGCAGCTTTTCGGGCGTGCCTTCGCGGTCGTGACCGAACTTGCTGTCGAATCCCAGGACGAAAGCGCGCGCGCCCAGTCCGTGCACGAGCGTCTTGCGCACGAACTCCTCGGCGCTGACCTGGCGCAAGCGCTCGTCGAAGCGCAGCACCAACGTGTGATCCATGCCAAGTTGCCGGAACAACTCCAAGCGATGATTCAGGCTGGTCAGCGTGAGCGGTGCGTGGCCCAGCAGCACCCCCTTGGGATGCCCCGCAAACGTCACGCTGGTGGCGCTAGCTCCCAGTTCGCGCGCGCGGCGGCGATTGGCGGCCAAGATGGCCTGGTGGCCCAGGTGCACGCCGTCGAACACGCCAACGGACACGACAGAGCCGCCCTGGGGCACGGGCCCAAGCTCCATCGCATCGAAGGAAACGCGCACGTACGAGGATGAGGAGCGGTATCAGCGCGCGGCTGGGTGAGCCTTGCGATAGCGGGCTTTCAAGTTTTCGAGCGCGATCTTGTGGCGCATGCGATCTGCCGGTGACATGCGATCGACGAGCAACACTCCCTCCAGGTGGTCGAACTCGTGCTGCACGATGCGCGAAGGGAAGCCCTCGATCTCCCACAGAATCGGACTGCCGTCCACGGCTTGCGCTTTCACCTTGCAGCGGTCCGGCCGCACGATTTCGGCATAGATTTCCGGGAACGATAGGCAGCCCTCCTCATAGCTGGATGGCTCGCCGTTTCGATCCAAGATCACGGGATTGACGAGGGCGGCAGCTTGGCTATGGTCGCCCGGCGCGCCTCCGGGGTCGAGCACCAAGATGCGCAGGTCCAATCCGACTTGGGGCGCTGCCAGCCCAACGCCATTGGAGCGGTACATCAGCTCGAACATGGCCTCGACCGTGGCCTTCAGTTCGGCGTCGAACGAAGTGACGGGACGCGCGACGCGGCGCAGAATCGGGTCCGGGTAGCGAACCAACGAGAATTCGAGTTTCTCGGCCATGGGGGTATGTAGCCCATGATCCTAGCCATCTGGCCCCAAGCGACTGAAGCCACTACCCGCGTCCGGCGCCGCAGCCGGGGCGGAGAGCCGGCCGCCCCAAGCGTCTGGATTTGACGCCGCGAGCGCGCCAGCCGTACCATTCCCGCCCGATTTGGCGGCCTGAGCGTGCTTTTCGTGCGTTGCAGCGGGCCCCAGCGCGGATAGGAACTGCGGACGCTAGGGGGCCGTAGGCGCAAAGCCCACTCTCAGGTTGGATTTCTCCAAACACATCCAAAAGGCCGAAGAGGCCATGCGACGGCGCAATTTCGACTTCGCCGTCGAGCTGTACCAGCAATTGCTGGAACTGGAGCCGGACTTGGGCGAGGCGCGAGCCGGGCTCCGGCAAGCCCTGCGCAAGCGCTCGGATGCCAAAGGCGGGCGTTCGCTGCTCGGCCGGGCGCTCGGTGCGGGCCCGCTGGCCGTGGCCAAGACCTTGGCCAAGGCGGGGCGTCACGATGCCGCAGCCAAGCAGCTCGAGACGTACCTGGCCATGAACCCGCTCGACGTGGAAGCCAACTTGCAGCTTGGCAACGAGCTCGAAGCGGCCGGCCTCAACAACTCCGCGCGCGCCGTGTACGAGTTCGTGGCCGAGATCGCTCCCAAGAATCCCGACGGGCTCAAGCGCGCCGGCGCGATGGCCAGCCGCACGGGTGACAACGCCAAGGCGCTCGAGTATTACGAACGCGCCTTGGCCGCGGACCCACGCGACCAAGAGGCGCTCAAGGCACGCAAGAATTTGTCCGCCGAGGCGGCACTGTCCAAGACTCAGCTGCAAGCGATCGGCCACAGCCGCGACTTGATCAAGGACAAGGAGCAAGCCGTGCAATTCGAGCGCGAGCGCCGCATGCACTTGTCCGACGACGACTTGCGCGGCGCGCTCGTGGGGCTGGAAAAACGCTACATGGACACGCCCAACGATCCGGAGTTGCTGGCGGAACTCGCCGGAGTGCACGAGAAGCTCAAGGACTACGAGGCGGCCTGCGAATTCCTCGAGCGCGCCCTGCAGTACAAGAAGGACTCGTTCGACTTGCTGTGCCGCGCCGGAGATCTGCGTTCCAAGGCATTCAAGAAGGCCATCGCGCGCGCGGACAAGGCCGGGGACGCAGCCGCTGCCTCGCGCTTGGAACGGGAACTGGCGCAGCACGAGACGCGCGACTATCGCCAGCGCGTGGACTTGCATCCGGGCGACGCAGCTCTGCGCTTGCAACTGGCCAAGCGCCTGATGCGTCAGGAAGAGCTGGATTTGGCCTTGGCTGAGCTGCAAAAAGCCAACGCCGACGGGCGGATCTCGCGCGACGCATCCTTGCTCATGGGGCAGTGTTTCCAGCGCAAGGGTTTTCCCGATTTGGCCCGCAAGAACTATATGAAGGCGCTGGAGGGTCTGCCCGACAACGAAGACCGCGCCAAGGAAATTCTGTACAACTTGGGCGAGATTGCCGAGGCTAGCTCGGACAAGAACGAAGCTCGAGTTTTCTACGCCCGCGTATTCGAAGTAGACATCGGCTATCGCGATGTTGCCCAAAAAATGGAAAGGTTTCGCTAATCATGGCTCACAGCAAGCAAGCACTCAAACGCGCCCGCACCAGTCAAATCGCCCGCGAGAAGAACCGTTCGATGCGCTCCGCGGTCAAGTCGGCGGTCAAGAAGGTCAGCAAGATCACGGACGCCGCGTCGCGCAAGGAGATCGTCTCCGAAGCGGACAAGAAGATCGACAAGGCCGCCCAAAAGGGCTCGCTGCACAAGAACACCGCGCGCCGCCTGCGCAGCCGCATGGCCAAGCGCGCCAATGCGCTCACCAAGTCCAAGGCCTGATGGCCTAGAAGGACGGGGCCGCGTGTTGTGTGCGGCGCGGTCCAAAGCTCCGCGGGCCTGCGGTCCTTCGAGACTGCGCCTAGGAGCGTTGTTCCTTGGGCCCGGTCCCTCGCACGCGTGCGCCGCTAAAACCTCCACTTGAGGCCCGCGACGAATCGGCATGTCCTGCTTCGAAACCAGCGATTCCCACGAACACCCGCGGCTCAAGCCGCTGCGGGTGGCGTTGTTGAAACAGGGTCTCTACGAAGAAGCCAAGACCATGGCCGGCGACCTGGCCGGCTCGGGTTGGAAGATCGTCGAGTCCGACGACGAGCGCCTGTGCCTGGTGTGCGAGCGCGCCGGCGGGTTCCTGCGCGGAACGGCGCGCGTCACCATCCGCGTGGATGGGCCGGATGGGATTCCCTCGGCCACGGCGCACGTTCGCTCCGAAACGGCCTCGGGCCTTTGGCCCCGGGATCGAGCCAACGTGCTGGAGTTCCTCTTGCCCTTCCATCGCCGCGTATGCTGATGCCCCAGGCGGGCGCGCTAGCGCGAGCCGACTAGGCGCGAGTAGCGAAAGTACACCTCCAAACACAGGACCCCCATGGCCGTGGTGTACACGCGCCCGCCATGGCGGCTGCCCCAGGCGTCGAGCGCGGGGTCCCACGAGCCCTTTTCGTCGCCGTTTTTCGACTGCGACTGCAGCACGGCGACTTTCATCGCGGCTTGCCATTCGTCCCAGTACTTCACGCCGTGGAAGGTGCCCATTTGGAACATGGCGTAGATGCCGTAGTACCAATAGTAGAAGTCGATGCCGCGGCCGGCGGCGTCCCATTGGGGCTGCTTGGCGCGCAGTAGTAGCGCGTGCTTTTCCATGATCGGCTCCCGCGCCGGATCCTGGCCCAGGAAGAAGCGCGTCAGCAACGCCACGGCCGTCATGGCTTCACCTGTTTCGCGCGGCCACTGGTCGTTGACGTTTGCGATGCGCGAGGAAAGTCCTCCGCGTTCCGTGTAGCCCGCGCGGCCCGTGCTCGGGTCGCTGACTTCATCGAGCCACGCCAGGGCGCCGGTGTACGCGTCCGGGTCGACGGACAGTCCCGCTTCCTCGGCCGCTTTGAGCGCGAACACCATCCAACCCGTGATCGACGTGTCGCTGTCGCCTTCCGGTGGGAAGTGGTAGCGCCACGCGCCATAGGGCACGCGCGCGGTCGTGATCAGATTGACTGCATCTTGCGCGCAGCGCTTGAGCAGCGGGCTTCTGGAGAAGTAATACGCTTCGCAAATCGCCAAGGTCGCGATGGCGTGGTTGTACAAGTAGGCGTGGCCGATTTTATCGCCCAAGAGGCCCGTGTCGGGATCTTGCTGCAGTTTGAGCCAGCGAATCCCACGCGCAACGACTTCCTTGTACGGGCCGCGGCTGGTCGTATTGCCGTCGCCTAGGAACGCCAGCAACGCCAAACCGGTCAAGCCGACGTCGTGCAGGGCTTCTCCGGGTCCCGAACACAGGTTGCCCGCGGCGATCGTGCCGCATTGGCCCATGAAGCCATCTCCATCCCAAGAACCATCCGCTGATTGGTGCGCTTGGAGCCACAGCAATCCATCGCGGACGGTGGACTCGACTCCCGTGCCAGCTTTGCCGGGCCCGCGGCCCAATCCGCGCGGACCGAACTTCGCGCCCGCGCCGGCACCGATACCGATCACGTCGTTCGTGCCACTGGCTTCGAAGAACGAGTCGGAGGAGTTCCAATCGCTTTGGTTCGTGTCCGCCGTGTCCGACTGGCCAAGATCGGTCTGGTCTTGGGAAACTTCCTCGTGCTGCAGCACAGGATCCTCGACCACCACGGGCTCGAGTTCTTCGATGACTGGCGGCGGTGGCTCGAGGAACTCCGCTTCAGACTCCGGTGCAATATCGGCAATGAGCACGGCTTTTTCGCGGTCCTCCGCAATGAGTTCCCAGGGAATGGCCATCAGCACCAGCGCCACGAGCAAGTGCGCCGCGATCGACAGCGCGATCCATGGCGCGCGGCCCATCCATTCGTAGAGATGCTCGTGAAACGATTGCTGCTCCTCCCAGGTATTGGGCAAAGACGTCACGACTTCGAGCACGGGTGCCTGCTGCAAACGCTTTTGATCGATCATGCGAGTCCCTCCGCAATTCGAACGCGCATGCGCAAGTGGCGTTCACGCCATTCGCGAATCGTTTGTTCGTTGCTACATACATGCAGCGCATGTGTGCGAGAAAACAATTTCGCCCGCCGCCGAAATCGGCAGCGGGCGAAGAAGGACGAACGCTCGAGCGAGCGGACTTGGGCTAGCGCGAACCGACGAGCTTGGTGTAGCGGAAATACACTTCCAAGCACAGCACACCGAAAGCCGTCATATAGACGCGGCCGCCGTGGTAGCTGCCCCAGGCATCGACGGCCGGCTCCCACGATCCTTTCTCGTCGCCTTGCTTGGTCTGCGAGTCCACGATCGCGCCCTTCATGGCCTTCTGCCATTCATCCCAGTACTTCACGCCCTTGAGCGTGCCCATCTGGAACATGGAGTAGAAGCCGTAGTACCAGTAGTAGACGTCGACCGAAAGCCCATCGGGATCCCACTTGGGCGGTTTGGCACGCAGCAATTGGGCGTGCTTCTCCATGATCTGCTCTTTGGCCGGATCGTCGCCCAGGAAGAAGCGCGTCATCAGCGACACGGCGGTCATCGATTCGCCTTTTTCGCGCGGCCACTTCTCGTTGATGTTGGGGATGCGCGAAGAGAGTCCACCGCGATCGGTGTAGCCGGTTCGTCCGGTGGCGGGGTCCGTGACCTCGTCCAGCCAAGACTTGGCGCCGACGAATGCTTCTTTGTCGATTTGGAGTTTGGCTTCTTCCGCGGACTTGAGCGCAAACACCATCCAGCCCGTGATCGAAGTGTCGCTGTCGCCTTCGGGCGGGAAGTGGTAGCGCCAAGCGCTGTAGGGCACGCGCGCCGTGGTGATCAGGTTGACCGCATCTTGGGCCGTGCGCTTGAGCGAGGGGCTCTTGGAGAAGTAGTAGGCCTCGCACATCGCCAGCGTGGCGATGGCGTGGCTGTACATGTAGGCGTGGCCGATCTTCTCGCCGTACAGGCCCGTGTCCGGGTCCTGTTGCTCCTTGATCCACTTGATGCCGCGCGCGACCACTTCCTTGTACGTGCCTTCGCGGGTCGTGTTGCCGTCGCCGAGGAATGCCAGAAGCGCCAGTCCCGTCAGGCCCACATCGTGCACGGATTCCCCGGGACCGCTGCAAACGGCGCCCGCGGCGATTTTGCCGCAGTTGGACATGAACCCGTCGCTGTCCCAAGAGCCATCCGGCGACTGGTGATGCTTGAGCCACTCCAGGCCATCCTTGATCGACTGCTCGACGCCCGCGCCGCCTCCGGCCTTCAAGTTGCGATTGCCACCGCCGCGGTTGCCGAATTTGCCGCCGGCGCCTCCGCCGATGCCGATGACGTCGTTCTGACCCTTCTCGTTGAAGGGCGAGTCGGCATTCATTTCAGGGTCGCCGGAGACCGAGTCCAAGTCGACTTCGGCCACGTCTTCATTGTGGTCGGAGACCTCGGCGTCCTTGAGGATCGGCTCCTCAATGACCTCCTCCTCGATTTCTTCCTTCTCTTCGGGGGGCGGGTCCTCGAACTGCTCCTCCGGCGTTTGGTCGACCGAAGCCTGGATCTCCTTGCTCTTGTCGGCTTCGAGCAACTCCCAGGGGATGGCCATCAAGATCAAGGCCACGACCAAGTGCGCCGCCACCGAGAGCGCGAGCCACGGCGCGCGGCTCATCCACTCGTAGAGGCTGTCGTTGAAGGTCGTCTCGGTCTCCCATGACTTGGGGAGGCTGCTCTCGACATGGATGTTCGAAAGGTCGCTGGGATTGCTCATGGGCTCGCGCGTATGCCTTTCGAAAGGGGTCCTACAGGTGCTCGTCCAACCAGGCCAGCACGAGCTTGCGCATCTCGGGCGTTTCCTCATGACCGCAATCGAACAGCTCGATCCGGCAATCGGCCTGACGGCCATACTCGCGATACAAGGGCG
>JAKFYL010000057.1 GCA_021730845.1 Planctomycetota bacterium
CGAGCCTGGCACCGTACAACCGTACAACCGGGCGCCGTACCGCCGTACAACCGGGCGCCGTACCGCCGTACAACCGGGCGCCGTACCGCCGTACAACTAACGTCGGGCTCAGGTGTGTTTTTCGAACAACGGCAAGAGCGTCCCCTCGAGCTTTTGGAACAGTTGTGCGGTGGCGCGCACATCGCGCAAGCAGTATTCGCCGATGTCTTCGATGCGTCCGTCGCGGTAGGCGCGCGTGACTTGACTGCCGTCGATCGAGCCCTTGGGGCTTTCCACGTCGAAGCGGCGACACCAGTAGTCGAGCTTGTAGCGCTCGTACATTGCGCCGTAGAAGGACAGGATGTCCATCAAATCCAAGTGGTCGCTGGCTGCATAGCGGTTTGGAACCAGCTGGCGCGAGGGTCGTACGCCGAGCTGCGCCGAGCGGATGCTGAGCACGGGTCCGTCGTAGCCGCGGCCATTGAAGGAAACCAAACGCGGCCGCGCCTTGCCCTTGGGCAAAACGATCTGCCAGAAGCGCTCCAGCAGTTCCTTTTCGGACCCGCGCTGCAACTTGGATCCGGGAACTTTCTCCCACTCGCGCTCTGGCTGAGGGCGTCCTTCTAGCAACAGGAGTCCGCGTTCGTCCTCGACCGACCACAGTCCGATGGCAATCACGCGCCCAAGTCCCGGATACAAGCCCGTGCGCTCGGGCACGGCATCGCGATCTTCGCGGGTCTTGGCGCGTTCGAGCAAGTAGCCGCGCGTGATTTCGTCGACCTCCTCCCAGGGCAGGCCGGCAACTTCGATGTCGAAAACGATGGTAGCCAAGCAGATCCTCGCGGGACCGGCATTCTACGCGCTCGTGCAGCGGGTTCTCGACGTGGATCCTGCCCGGTCGCGCACGAAAGCGCGCCAAGCCCAATAGGCCAGCGCAAACGGGGCCAAGAACTCAACCGGCCCCCGAGGTCCATCCCAGCCACGACCGGCTTCGGCAACCGAACACCCACCCCCGCCGCCGGACTTGGGCTGCTGGTACTGGAACGCCGACACGAGCAATGAAGCTTGGCCCGTATTCGTGTCGCGCACCAGCACGCTCACGCTTCCTTTGGCATGCGGCGGCGCAAGAGCGCGCAAGCTCGACGCGCCCACAAACTCGACGCTGCTCGACTTCACGCCCCCAGCGCCGGTCGCCGGATCGACGCCGAACCAGACTTCCATGGAGGCTAAGAATGCGCTGCCGCTCAGCGTCACTTGCGTGCCGCCCTTCGTAGATCCGACAGCGGGCGACAAGCCGGCGAGCACAGGGTCGGGCTGCGCTGCGTAGCTGAACACCGAAGACGCAATCGAGCTGTCGAGGTTTTGGACCTCCAAGGTGTACGGCCCTCCCGCGGCGCCGGCCGCGGTGGTGAACAAGAGTGTCTGTGCGTCCTGGACCGCGACCTGGGTTTGTTGAACGCCGGCGATGCGCACCACGGCGCCAGGGGCAAAATCGGTGCCCTCCAAACGCACGCTGGTGCCGCCGCTGGCATTCCCCACCGCAGGAAACACGGAAGCGATCGTCGGCGCCGAAACGAATTGGTAGGCCGCGGACAAGCGCCCCTCGACGCCCGTGGCGTCGATGACCACGGCGTCCGGAGTACTGGGTGCGTGGGGTTTGGTCACCAGCGTGAGCGTCGTGGCGTCGATCCACGTGCAGCCGCCAACCTGACCCTCTTCGTAGATGCCTTGGCCCAAGACCAAACGCAGGCCGGGCGCAAAGCCAGTCCCATGCACGAGCAGGCTGGTGCCGCCGGCCGTCGGACCGCTGCTTGGTGTCAGGGAAACAACGGTTGGAGCTTCAGCCACGAACTCGAGCGCACCTACGAGCGTGGCGCGCCCCCCTCCGGGGTCGATCACGGTTACGTCGGCATGACCCGCAGGGGTTCCCGGCGGAACGTCGACCGTAAAGGTGATCACGCTCGTCCCGAAGCCCAATCCGGCAATGGAGACTGTGGGATCGCTGCATTCGATCGTGCTCCCTGCGACGAGCCCGGATCCGTGCAACGCATGCGCACTGAGGCTGCCGATAGGGCAAGTCGCCGGCAGCGCATCGAAGGGCTGACCGAGCACGATGCTCGCGTCCTGGTCCACGAGCAACGTCCCGGCCGAAACGTGTTGGCCGGTCCCGACCGCAAACGTAGCCCCTATGGTCGGCTGAAAGTCCGTTTCCACGGTCGCGACTCCGATCACATTCGCGATGCTCACCGGTCCTTCGAAAGGTGTTGCGAACAGTTCGTACAAGTCCGATGCCAGGCCGTGAATTCGATAGTTCCCAGCGGCGTCGGTGAGATCCGAGCCAGCCGTACGGCCGAGCGCATCGCGCACGACCACATGGGCACCCTTGACGAACGTGTTCCCTTGAGCGCGCCGGATCGAGCCGCGCAGCGAGCCGGCGCCGACTTCCGGGTAGGCATCGCGCATGCCGTTGTGCTCGTCGCGCGAGAGGCTGCGCTGGCTCACGCGCTCGACGTCGACGTAGGGATACATGCTGGCCCCACCCCAACCCGAGTGGTCCAGACCTAGCAAGTGCCCAAGCTCGTGAGTCGCCACGGATTGCACATCGAAGCGCGCCACCTCGCCGCTGGTCGTGAACGCATAGGTAGCCCCGTTGAACAGCACGTCCGCGTCCAAGATGCGGCCAGCACCCGTGTAGAAGATGGGCGTGATGGCCACGATTCCGGTAAAAGCCGGGAAGAAGCCCGAGCTGTTGGTCTCGTCGAAGGCGAGCAAGTGCAAATCGTCGGCCTGCCAATCGGTGCGCGCTTGGCTTGCGCTGTCTTGATCCTCCACCAGTTGGAATGCCGTGCCGTCCAGTTCATTCCAGGCATCCGCAGCGTTGCGCAGGGCCGTGAAATGGCTGCCGCCCGCAATGTCGTCCGACCCCTGAGCCTGGATCACGAAGGAAATCGAGTGGGGGGATTTCCAGTGCAAGTACACCCCCAGCGCGCTGTCGAACAACCGCAGGTGTGCGCCGGCCAGAGATCCGACGCACAGGACCGCGGCCACGACCAGCGCGCGCACCCGCCACTTCTTGCAGTGAGCCAATCAACGACCCTCGCGCAGGGCGCGCTCGACTTTCGCGCGGACTGCAAACAGCGCGCGCAGGCGCGACATCGTCTCATCCAAGTCGATGCGTTCGACCGGGGTTGGATTCGTCGGCACGCCTGTGCCGGCGTCGAGCAACGTCGTGCAGCCCAGCTCGCGTGAAAGCCAGGCCTTGCCATGGACGTCGCGTAGCACGGGCATCGAGCCCTGAGACAAACCGATCGGCATGCGCCACCCGCGCACGCTGGGAGCGGACAAGAAGAGCAACAGCTCATCGCCCGGTTTCATGGTGCGCAGACCGGGCACCATCATTCCGCGCCCTCCCGACGAGTCGCCCACGAATCCTCCGGGCTGCACGAACGTGCATTGCCGACCGGCGTTGCCGCGCAAGTCGTCCAGCACGATCACTTCGTACTCGGTCTCGACGATGCGGCTTTCGTGCTTGGTCGATGCAGCCGCTAGACGCGGCGTCGCGCGCAATACTCTGGCGTGGACCGCGAGATCGCTGGCCTGGACCAAATCCGGCCAGTCCAGGCGCAGGGCGGTTCCTGCGTGCGCAAGACCCACGACCAAGAGCGCCGGCAGGAACAGCCAGACAGTCCGCGCTCGGCGCGCCAAATGCTTGACCGCGCTTGCGCGTGACGTATTCGTTTGGACCGCATGACGCATTGTGGCACCTGATGCAATGTGGGGCGCGCCAGGGCACGGACGTGGTCCACCAGCGGCTGGATGCCTCATGCATCGAGCCAAATGAAAAACGGCCTGAGCGGCGCCGCAGCGCACGCCCAGGCCGTGGTCCCAGCCGGGGTACGGAAGCCGTGGAAAGGCCTAGGGGCAGGCCTGGAACTCGAGTCCGGCGCTCAATCCCGTGGTGCTCGCCGCCGGCGGGTCACGGAACCAAGTTTGGCAGTTCACGTTCTGGCCCGCGACCACCAGGCTTCCGCCGGAGGGGTGGGCTACAATGTCCGCCAGGTTGTAGCTGAACGCACCTTGGCACGCTGCGGCGCCGCCTGAACCTTTGATCGCCAGGCGATACAGCGTCGGATTGACGCACAGGAAACCATCTTGGAAGGGTGAGCTACTTTGGCCCGTGGTGCCGAAGAACATCAGGCCATTGACCGCCGTTTCCATCTGGGTGGTCTGGATGACGAATCCGAGCGGCGCCGCGAGGCTCGGTGTCCCCGTGGCCGCGATCACCGGCAAGCAACCGTTCGAAGAGAGCTTGGCCGTGCAGTACTGGATCGGGGTCGCGCAACTACCCGACCCGGGTCCCAGTTCCACGAGTTCAAAGCTATCCACGTTCCAGCCACCAAACGCCACGCCGCCGTCGCTCTTCAGGCGGAACTCGATCTGCACCGCAGGATTGCCCGCGGCGATGGCGCTGATGTCGATGGAGACCGGGACCCAGGAGCTATCGACCAAATCTCCCGTGTTTGGATTCTGCCACACGACTTGACCATTGACGCGCAGGCTAGCCTGGTCGAATTGGCCTGATTCCACCGTGAGCCAGCGCCGGAATTCGACGGACACGTTGGACGCCGCAGACATATTTGTGACCGGCGAACGCAGCCAGTTCTCCGAGCTGTTCGGGTAGGCGCCGTTGAAGTTGGTGGGTCCCAGGTCGTTGCCCCATGCGCGCGTGCCTTGGAAGGCCGCGGCCGGATCGCCGGACTTGCCCATGGGCACTCCGCGTTGCCAGTCGTCGGTTCCGCCGATGGCACCGTGGGTCCAGCCGTTGTCGGTCGCCTCCTCGAAACTGGTCGTGTACAGCACTTGCTTGGTTCCGACGAAGAAGTCGAACTTGGTTGCGCCGAAGTCCGCGCCTTCCGGCAGCGTTTCGGTGAAGCCCTGGCTGTCGGTCGACTGGATGTAGTACAGGATCGTCTTGGGCGAACCTTGGGACGGAATGCTGCCGGTCCAGGTATTCCCGCTCTGGCTCATGGCCACCGAGCTGAAGCTCTGCCCGCCGTTGCTGGAATAGAACACACTCGCGGATTGCACCGTGGCAGTCGTCAGACTGTTGACCGTGGCGACGACCGAGTACGGGCCGGAGGCGTTGGTGGTGTCAGGCAGTTCCGTGTGGGCAATGGTCATGTCCACCGGACCGGCGAGCTGCACGGCCGAGGCCAGCGTCGCGCGAGCGATCATGACCGATAGATCGTAGTCCGTCGTGGCTAGGGCCACGGTGTCGTTGGAGGTGTGGATCTGGCTGTAGAACTGGTTGACATCCTCGAACAAAAAGGCTGCCGGGAATCCGGCCTGGAAATAGGAGCGATGGTCCGACGTTCCGGCGGTCAATACGCCTGTGGTGCTGGCCCAGGTGGGCACGTACAAAATGCCCATCTGGTCGCAGAAGGACTGCAAGGAAGCGGTCGTGTCGTTGGTGACCAGGTCGCAATCGCGCACATCGCTGGGGGCGCGGTAGGCGTTCATGTCCATGTTGAT
The DNA here is from genome assembly GCA_021730845.1 of Planctomycetota bacterium. Classification (GTDB taxonomy): domain Bacteria; phylum Planctomycetota; class UBA1135; order UBA1135; genus JAKFYL01. The sequence continues at coordinate 5,512 of JAKFYL010000057.1, forward strand.
CATGGCCAGAATGTCCTGGTTTTGCGCGTTGGCCTGCTGAGCGTCGAAATCCGAACCCAGGAGCCCAGATTCCTCGCCCGCGTACCACATGAGCCGTAGGGTGTACTTGAGCGGGCCACCCGTCTTGAGAACGCGCGCGATCTCCACGAGCGAAGCCGAACCGGAGGCGTTGTCGTCAGCACCGGGGGATGACAATCCCGAGCCGCCGCCATTGATCGAATCGTAGTGCGCCCCCAGGACTACGATCTTGCTGGGGTTCACAGCTCCGGGAATGGTGAGAACCACGTTGTCGCCGTGGTTGGACAGAAACATTTGGTAGGCCGGCTGCGCGTATCCAAACGAAAGCAGTTGGTTTGCGATTTGGTTGCGCGCGGTGTCGATGGCCCCTGCATTGGTGGAAAGGCGGGTGAAATTCGAAGCCAGCGTGGTCACGAAGGACTGGATGTTGGCCTTGTTCATGGCGTTCACCAGCGCCTGGATGCGGGAGTCCGCCGTGCCTAGGAACTGGGATCCGCCAGCGAGCGTTTGACCAGCCACGACCAGCGGGCGCGTCGGCAAAGCGGCGCGGCGGCGAATCCAGGTGTGACCTGCGTGGCAAGTGCGCCCTGGCTGGAGTTCCTCCGGCAGAGTTTCCGCGAGACCACTGGCGGCAACCAAGGCTTGTACGTCGTGCTGGAACAGAACGCGTCCTGCGCGATCGATGGCGCTCTTGACGTCGCTGCGTGAAAGATCGACCAAGTACAGCTCGTCGGCGGAACCCAAACCGGTCAGCGCCTTCGCGGGGTAGCCCTTGGCATTCAAGCCCTCGATCTCGTGCGGCGTCGCCTGTCCAACCAAGAAATTGCCGGCGTCCATCCAAATCTCACCGCTCAGAATGAGCGCATCGCGCAGTGCATTGTTGCCGGAGTGCACCACCACGAAAGGTATGGGGGCGGCCTCGGGTGCTGTGGTTTCGGTGGCAGTCGGCGTGCCTTGAGGGCTGTACGCGAATACGACGGGTGCTCCTGCAAGGAGCACCAAGAGACGGGCAGCGAAATTCATGTAGTGCGTGGGGGTACGGCGAAGGTTGGAGAGAGCCTTTATGGGGTGCGAGGGTGCGCGATCGCCGTTGGAAGCGCGGCAGGGCTTGCGCGCCTAGCAAGCGCGGCGATTGGCCCATGCAAGTAGTCTATCCCAGGTCGCCCGGCAGGTGCGTGCCAAGGCAGCCCTGGAAGGTGGCCCTATCGGGCCCGAAAGCCTTTGGAAACGCGTGCCGAGCGGCGGACTGGCCCCGCGGAAACCGCTCGAGGCCGCCCGCCGGGAAGGGGGTAAGAAAATGCTGCGCGGGCTCGTCGGCGAGCCCGCGCGGAAGCAAACGGCTAGTGCCCGGACTTAGCGCGTGCTTGGGCTAGGTCGCAAGCCCTTGAGCTCCTGGCGAAGCCCTTTGAGCTCCGTGCGCAGTCCTTCGAGTTCCTTTCGCAGCGCTTGCAACTCGGCGTGAATCTCGCCGTCTTCACCATGCACGCCATCGGGCTGCACGACGATGACCTCTCGGTTACCGGATTTGGTGGACTTGCTCCGGCGCGCAATGTCCGCCGGATCCATCCTTTCTATTTTCAAGTTGCCGGAAGGCACACGCAGCCGATACCTGCGCTCGACCGTCTTTTGCTTGGAACCATCGGGAGCGACGCTCTCTTCCGCTTCGGTCCACTCGGGAACCTCGATTTCGATTACCCTTTCCTCTGGCTCCGTGTCGCTTTGCTCGGCGGCGGCCGCTGCTTCCAACCAGCCGCTCGTGGTCGGCATGACCGCGCCATCGGGCGCGCTGCCGAGCTTGATCGGCAGCGTGCGCAGAATCCGAACGCGTACCGGCGTCCCGCTGGCGCGCTGGCGCAAGTGGTCGACTACTTCTTCTACAGTAGCCACGGCCTTGGAATCGATGCTTACGATCCGGTCGCCAGCCTTGATTCCGGCCTTCTGTGCGGGCTTGCCATCCACGAGCGTGGAGACGCCGAGCAGGGAATCGCCTTCGCTCAAGGAAACACCGAGCTTTGGCGCTTCGTCACTGCCGTCGGCCGCAGCGGGCAAATCGAATTCGAACGATCGCTCGAGGTCCAATTTCACCTGCTTTCCCGGTCCCAGTTTCCCCAGTTGCGCGATCAGGTCCGCGTGGTTTGCCAACTTGCGGCCGTTGATAGCGACCAGGCGATCCCCCACTTTCAACCCCGCGCCTTGGGCCGGGGATCCATCCACAACCGACCCGACGGCAAGAATGGCTCCCTCCTCCCCCTGCGCGTCGATGACGACGCCCAGATACCCGCGGCCCGGAACGCGGGCCTGGACGGCGACTGCGGTTGGATGGTTTTCCGTGGTGTTGACGTACCCGAGGCGCTGGAGGCTGCCCCCCAGACCGTGCTGACCGTTGGGCTGTGTTTGGATGGTCGCGCTGGCTGCTTGGGGCGCCAAGGCCAGGAATAGGGCCAAAAATTGCATGGGAATCGTGGGTTGGAGACGAGTGGACTGGGCCCGCGAGGGACCCGCTAGGTCTATCAAGAACTACTCCGGTAGTGACGAGGGAGTTGGCCCAAACTTGCCGAACTTGCAGAATTCTTATCCGGCCTAGCCGGCTCCCCTGTTCAGGCCCGATCCGGGAGCGGCGCCCCACCAGCGTCCAGGGCGAAAAAAAAGAAGGACGCCAGCCCTCGAAAGAGCTGGCGTCCCATAACGATTCGATCCGCGGCCCGGGCGCCTGGCTTCGCGCCCCCGGCCACGAAGCGCCGAACTAGCGACGGCGTCCGCCGCCTTCCTTCTTGCCGCCGATCTTGAGCGCCAAGGCATCGGCCGTGCCGTCTTCCTTGACCACGACTTCACCCGTGCCGCGGCCCAGGGATTCGTGCCAGAAATCGACCTTGTGCGTGCCCGCGGGAACCCCGCTCACGGTGAAGCTGCCGTCCGGCTTGGTCACGGCGAAGTGCGGCGTGTCGGTCACGACCAACCAGCTGTTCATCCAGGGGTGGATGTCGCACTTGATTTCGATCTGGTCGGCCAGATCGAGCTTCTGAAGTTCCTTGCTGCCGGCCGGAATGGTCTTGTTCATCGGCTCATTCTTCTTGGCGTAGGTGTGCACGTTGTGGCTGACCGCGTCCGAGTTGAGGTACTCGACGGTCGAGCCGGCCGGGATCACGACCACGTGCGGCTCGAAGCGGCACTTGGACTGGTCCAGGT
>JAKFYL010000014.1 GCA_021730845.1 Planctomycetota bacterium
TGTTGGAATCGAGCCTGGTACCGTACCGCCGGTACCGTATCGCCGTACCGACCAATCGCCGTACCGACCAATCGCCGTACCGACCAATCGCCGTACCGACCAATCGCCGCCGTGCAACGAACGAACGGCTAGGAATGCTGGCCGGCCCAGCCCTGGCGCGTGCCGCGTCTGTGCATGGTCTGCACCAGCAAGTCGCGAATGCCGTTCTTGGAAACCGGCCACCTGGGAGCGAGGAGTTTTTCCGGTTCAGCGTCGCCCGTGATGCGGTGAATCACCTGTTCGGGGTCCAGGTGCTCCAGGAAGTCGGCCAGCCATGCCACGTATTCTTCCGGCTGCAGCACTTGCAGCCGCCCTTGGCGCCACCAATTCGCGAACACCGTGCGCTCCAGCACCATCAATTGGTGCACTTTGACGCCGTCGGCGCCCACTTCGCGCAAGATTTGGGCCGTGCGCACGGCGCCTTCGCGTCCATCTCCGGGCAGCCCCAAGATCGCGTGTCCCACCAGCTGCAAACCGCGGGCTTTCACGCGCGCGCAGGACGCGCGGAATTCTTGCGTGGTGTGCAAGCGATTGATGGCGCGCAGGACCTCGTCGCTGGCCGATTCCAGACCCAGCTCGATCCACACGTCGACCCGATCGCGCAATCGTTCCAAGCGATCCAAAGCCCAGTCCGGCAGGGTGTCCGGCCGCGTGGCCACGCTCAGCGCGACAATGCGCGAACCCAGATGCGGCTCGAGCAGGTCCAAGACCAAGTCCAAGCGTGCCGGCTCCACGTAGGTGTTCGAATACGACTGCAAGTAGGCCACCGCGGCGCAGTCCGGGTGCGTGCGCTGGATGCGCGCCAAACCCGCCTGGAGTTGGCGCTCGAGGTCCACGCCTGCGCGCAACGCGCCCGTGCCGGATCCCTCCACATCACAATAGAAGCACCCGCCAAAGCCCTTGGTCCCGTCGCGATTGGGGCAGTCCGAGCCCTGATCCAAGGACACCCGCCGCACTGGTTTGCCAAAGCGCGCTTCGAGCCACGGCCGCAGCGCGCGGTAGGGCAAAGGAGGACGAATGGTTTGCATGACAGCCGACTCGATCCTAACGCGGTTCGGATCCGGACTGCCAACCTGGGGCGTGGAGAGAGTACAAAGGGAGCCCGACGCGCACAGGTAGAGCCTTGGAAATCCAGCCCATCGTTATCGGCACCGCCGGTCACATCGACCACGGCAAATCGAGCTTGGTGCATGCCCTCACCGGCATTCACCCGGATCGACTCAAGGAGGAGCAGGAGCGCGGGCTGACCATCGACCTGGGTTTTGCGCGCATGCAGTTGCCGGACGGCCGCACCGTGGGCTGGATCGACGTGCCCGGCCACGAACGCTTCATTCGCAACATGGTTGCCGGCGCCAGCGGCATCGATCTGGTCGTGCTGGTGGTCGCCGCCGACGACGGCATGATGCCCCAAACTCGCGAGCACCTGGACATCATGGGCCTCTTGGGGCTCAAGCGCGGAGTGATCGTGCTCAACAAGATCGACCTGGTAGACCCGGAATGGGCCGATCTGACCGAACTCGACGTGCGCGAAAGTGTCGCTGGGACGTTCTTGGAACAGGCTCCGATCGTGCGCGTGTCGGCGACCAAGGGACAAGGACTCGACGAGCTCAAGGCGCTACTCGCCGAATTGAGCCGGCAGCCCAGCGCGCGCTCCAGCTCGGGGCTGTTTCGCATGCCGATCCAGCGCGTATTCAGCGCCAAGGGCTTCGGCACGGTGGTCACGGGCGTGCCCGTGTCCGGATCGGTCGAGGTGGGCCACGTGCTCGAGCTCTTGCCCAGCGGTCAAAAAGGCAAGGTGCGCGGCATCCAGGCCTACGGCGCAGCCACCAACGTGGCGCGCGCCGGCCATTCGTGCGCGCTGAACTTGAGCGACGTCGACCATGGACAGGTCGTGCGCGGTCACGTGGCCGCGAGCCCGGGGTATTTCGCGGCCGTGAACATGGTGGCCGCGCGCTTGTCGGTGCTCGCCAAGCTGCCCTTCGACGTGACCGATCGCATGCATGTGCGCTTGCACACCGGCACGGCCGACCCGGCAGGCGTCTTGGTCTTGCTCGACCAGGAAAAGTTGAGCCCGGGCGGCGAAGGTTTGGTCCAAGTGCGGCTCGATGAACCTCTGGTGTGCGCTCCGGGCGATGCGTTCGTGCTGCGCCTGGCCTCGCCGTCGTTGACCTTGGGTGGCGGGCGGATCATCGAAGAGAGCGAGCACCGCCTCAAGCGCTTCAAGGGTTTCGTGATCGAGGAACTCGGGCGCCAGGAACAAAGCCTAGGCGACGCCGAGCAATTCCTGCAGATCCACCTGGCGCGCCGGGGCCTCGATCCGATGGGCGTGCCGGCCGGGGCCAAGGCTTCCAAGCGCAGCGCTGCGGAGGTCAAGTTGCTGCTCGAGTCCTTGGCACGCAAGGGACAAGCCGTCGAAATGGGCACGAGCGGGCAATGGCTGTCGGCGGGCGCCCTGGCCGAAGGCATCGAGCGCGTGCGCGCATTTCTCAAGCAGCATTTCGCCGCCAATCCCCACCGGCAAGTGGTCGAGATCCTGGTCTTGCGCAACAACTTGGAAATGCCGGCAGAGGTGCTGGACTTGTTGCTGGGCGAAATGGCGCGCCGCAGGGAACTGCGCCTGGAGCCGGGGGGCCTGGTGGCGCCCGCGGGCCGCACCGTGCAGCTCGACGAGCGCTCGCGCGGATTGCGCGAGCACGTGCTCGCGGCCTTGGAAAAAGGCGCCTGTTCGCCGCCGTCGGTCAGCGAGCTAGCGGCCAGCTCCAACGCCAAGCCGGCCGACTTGAAGAAGGCCCTCGACGGATTGCTCGACGAAGGAACGATCAAGCGCGTCCAGCCGGAGCTGTATCTCTCCAGCGCGGTCTTGGCCGGCGTCAAGGAGCAGATCGTCGCCAACTGCACCAAGCATGGGCACCTGGAGATTCCCGAACTGCGCGACAAGATCGGAACGACACGCAAATTCCTGATCCCGATTTTGGAATATTTCGACGCCCAAGGATTGACCCTGCGCCAGGGCGCCAACCGCGTGCTCAAACGGCGCTAGGACAGTTCTTCGATCGGCGCGTCGAGCCACACCAGCACGATGCAGCCGGACTTGGAACTGGGCCTGTGCGCGGATCCGGCAGGCAGGCGCACATAGGTGTAGGGGCCATAGCTCGCGCCCCCGTCTTCCAGCTGGCCTTCCAAGACGAAGTATTCTTCGCCGCGCGGGTGGCGGTGGGCGGCGTAGCTTGCTTGTGGGGCAAAGCGCAGCAGCACCGCGCTGCGGCCGCTGGAGCGTTCGAAATGGAGCTTTTTCCACTCCACTCCGGGCGAGGGTGTAGCCCGCCAGGGAAGATCGTGCGTGCGCAAATGGATCGATGCGGGCTCCATGACTGTCTAGCGCTCGCGCTCGCGCAAGTAGCGCCATGTGCCGAGCATTGCCACGCGCGCGCACCAAGCCATGTTCCAGGGTTCGAGGTCGGTCGTGTTCTCTGGCGTGTCGCCGGCCGAATGGTAATGGACGTCGTAGTCGACCGACACCTGCCCGCGCTCGCGCCAGGATTCGCCTTGCATGCCAGACGTGCGCGGATGCTCGGCCGCTCGACCCCAAGCGCTGGCGAACACAGTTACGGCGGGCAGCCCGCGCTCCTGAAACAGGCTGGAACCGCTGAATACGTAGCTGTCGGTGCCGCCTAGGCTCTTGTTGGTCGACCAGTGCCGCGGAAAATCGTCTCCCATGGGAGTGTCGTGGGCAATCGCCGCTGCGGGTTCGCCAGCCGGGAAAGATGGGGGAGCCGGGTGCTCGAGGCCCCCTTGGGTTGGATCCGCCGCCGTGATTGCGCCTCCAGCGAGCACCGTGAGCATGGTCGCGAGCAGGGCGCGATTGGGCGTTAGATCGTCAGGCTCCATGTGCAACTGATCCGCGCCGCTCCCGAATCCGGATTGGTCGAAGTTGACCAAACCCAAAACGAGTTCGGGCTGCTCGTAGCAGCGCTTCAGATAGTGGCCGCTGGAGTGAATCTCCGTGCCCCACACCACAAAGCGTAGATCGCAGTCGAGTTCCTCGACCCATCCCAGGGCGCGCGCCTTGGACCAAGCGTGAGCGATTTCCAGCAAGATCGCGACTCCGCTGGCGTTGTCGTTGGCCCCTGGCCCGCCGGAATCCGAGTCGCCGTGTGCGCAGAGCAAAAAGTACGGACTAGGCCAGCCTTGCGCCGATTTCCTACCGGGAAGGGTGGCTTGGATCGTGATCGGTTGCTCGCGAGCGATATGGGTGGTGAGCTCCCATTCGACTTCGACTTCCAGGCCCTGGCTGAGCCAGGCCCGCAAGCGCGCGCCTTCGGGACGCGACAGACCAAAGCACGGCCAACGGGGCGCGCGCGTCTTGCTCCAACTCTGCACCAGGGGCCAATTGCCGTCGCTGGTCACCAAGCCATCCACCAGCGCCACGCTGGGCTCCGGGCTCAGGGGATGCTTGGGCCTTGTATCGGACAGCAGCGCTGCACCCGCGCGCGGCTCGGCCCCGAGCCTCGCCCGCCCAGCGGAAGTCGGTGAGAAACCAAACGGCCAGGCGCGTTCCAACGCGATCCATGGCTCGGCCGGCGTGCGCGCGCGCACGGACCAGCCGGTTTCTTCGTGGCACCAGATTTCCGGATCGAGGATGCGTTCAACGGCTAGTCCCGCTTCCGCGAAGCGCTGCTGCAAGTATTCCGCGCTGCGCTCGCCCGAGGCTGTGCCGCCCATGCGCGCGCCCAAGGCCACGAGTTCGCGCACGCGAATTTGCGCGCGGGCGGGATCCACGAGCGCGCACCAGGACTGCTCCGCTTGCGAAAGTCTGGCCGAGGGCGATTGGCCCGTAGACGCCGGCGCCGAGATCGAGGCAGCGCCGGATTTGGCGGCGGCGTCTTGAGGCATGGCGCTATGCGGCGCGATCCCCGCTAGCGCCAGCCAGCCTGCCGCGAAAGAAATGCCCGGTCCCTGCACACCCAAGAGCATGGCTGTCGGCGACGAATTGGGGAAGGAACTTCTGGCTTGCGGGCCTGTGAACCGGCGATCGTCAGCCGCTACCCCGCATCTGGAGTGGGGAATGGCCTAGTGAGCGGCCGATACAAACAGGCCGCCGGACAAGCGAGCGCTAGGGACCGTGGGGGACTGGCGCGCGTCGGCGAACAGTTCCCAGCGCGCCTCGAGCACCACTCGAGTCAGGCGCATACAAACGGAAGAAGCCATGTACGAACAGCCCAACCATCAGGCTGGCAAAGCTGCCAACCAGGTCAACCGTCCGGCCAACAACGCGCGCGTTTCCTCGCCGGGCGTGGTCTTGTCGCAGAATTACATCTCCGACGGCAGTGCCGAAGACTTCCTAGGTCTGGACAGCGAAATGGGCGCACCTCCGGCGTTGCCCCAGGCGCCCGCACAAGCAGCCGTGCTCGGCGAATCTGCTAGCTGGTTGATGGAGAGTCCTACCGAGGAACCCTTGCAAGTTCCAATGCGGCAGGACCAATCCAATGACCATGCGGCTTACGTGGCCGCGAATTCCGGAACATCTTGGTCCGAGCAAGCTTTGTCCGAGCACAGTCCCGACCAGAATCTGGATCGCGCTGGCTCGGCATTCGACGAGCAGGCCGGCGACGACGACTCCGGGGAGTACGACCGGGAAAACAACCAAGAGGAAGCGCAAGCCGAATCCGACGATCTGCGCGATGTCGTCATCGAAGAGCCGGTGGTGCCGACCGAGGTAGGGGCATCCTGGTCCGAGCCGCGCAAATCGACGCGGAAAGTGGGCAAGTACGCCGCCTTCGCCGGCGTGTTCGGCATTGCCTGCGTGGTTGGTGTCGGCGGATTCGTGAGCTTCAAAGGCAAGCGGCTGGCGGACCAGGAATTGACCGCGCTTTCACCGGAACAGCACCCCTTGCCGAGCCGCGCGCCGGGCAACTTGGTTGCAGCGGGCAATGCCTGGGAGCGTCACACGGTCAATCCCGACGGTAGCCCGGGAGCGCTGGTCGCATCCGAACCGATTGTGCCCTCCAACGTTGCGAGGCCTAGGCCCGCCGCTTCGTCGAACCGACCGGCGCAAGCTTCCACGGTTTTGCGCGATCCGTTCCCTTCGACGGCCGTGCTGCACACCAACTACGAACCGGCAGACGATGCCGAGTGGGCTCACACCACGAATCACCGCCGGCTCCTGGAAGCCGTGGAGATTCCCAAGCCCACGCCCCAGGTCGAGTCGCAGGTCGAGTCGCAGGTCGAGTCGCTGGTCGAGTCGCAGGAGCCGGCCGTGGTCCAAGTGGCGCCGCCAACGAAGACCGTTGACTCCTACGTGCCCGAGTCGACCCACGTAGCTGTGCCCAACGAAGAACCAAGCCAGGTTCAGACGTTCGATCCTCCTTCCGAGATCGCGGTAACGGAACCAGAGCCGGCTCCAGAGCACTTCGATCGGGAAGCAGCGCTTGCGCTGGATGACGAAGGCGGCGCGCCGCCGACGACGGAAATCACGACGAACGCGGCGCAACCAAGTGAAACGCCCGCGTTCGTTGCATCGGCCCAGGGGTCCCATGTGGGCCCGCCCGAGCCCGAAAATCAACACTCCACGGCCGAAGCGAGTTTTGGCCCTCCGCCGCCCAACGGTTTGGACGCTGCGCCTGCGCGGGCTTTTGCCGGCGTCAACACCACGCGCATCAGCCGCTTGAGCGTGGAGGACGTGATGCTACTCAACGAGTCCTCGACCGTGCTCGTGCAGTCCGCCTCACCCAACGTTTGGAGCGCAACTACGATCCCGATGCACCTCATGGATCGCGGTCAAAGCGTGGCAACTCCCAACGTGGGCAAAGTGCGTTTGATGCTGCAGTCCGGCGACTCATTCGAAGGCCGCTTGGTCAGCGTTGGCGAAGGCCAAGCGTTCGTGGAAACCAGCGCCGGCAAACTGGGCTTCCCAGCGGCCTCGATCCAGGCGCTCGTTTCTCTGGAAAGCCACTCCACGAGCACGAACAAGCCCGCCAAGGCGCCGGAGTACGTGCGCATGATCGGCAACACGGGCGACGTTTCCGGGCGCGTCGTGCACCGCACGGAAACCGAAGTCACGTTCGAGACCCCTCAGGGCTCGCGGATTACCGTGAACAACTCCAAGGTCGAGCCTTTGGTTTCGACGCCTGAAGTCGAGGTCAAGATCCCGCGCTGAGGGATCCGGCCCGGCGCCGCGGACAGGATCCACGGCCAGGATCCAAAGACGGGTCTGAGCGCGCGGCCGCGGCGCCCGGCTCGGAGAATGGGCCTATGTCTGCCTGGGCTGGGGCCTATGATTGTCGGTGCCCTATCCTGGCACCCTAGGCCCAAGGCCCGTTTTGGGCTTCAACCCATCCCATGCACTGCTCGTTGCTGCTGCGCGCACTACTTCTCTTGGCCATGTCCGTGGCTGCTTTCCGAGCTCCGCAGGACGTAGAAATCGTCACAGAGTTCAAGCAGTACTTCAAGCAATACAAGGACACCCCCACGCGCGTGGAGGCCGTGCTGTCCTTGGAGGGCACGGACTCGCCGTCCGTCGTGACCGCCCTGTTGCCGGTGCTCAAGTTGACCGCCGAGCCGGAAGTCGTCCGGGCCGCGATTCGCGTGCTTGCCGGCTTCAAGACCAGGCCCCCGGTCGACTTGATGGTGCAAGAGCTGGAGGGATCCAAGGACGAGGGCCTGCGCATGGGGCTGCTCGAGGCCATGACGCAGGGCAAATACGACGGCGTCAGCGGGGCCGTTGCGAAATTGCTGGGCGAGAAATCGTTCCAGTTGCGCCGACGGGCCGTGGAGACCTTGTGCGCCAGTCCGGAACCGGACACAGGGCCGCTGGTCCTTGGTTTGGTCAAGGACAGCGAACCGGCCGTGCGCTGCGCGGCTTTAGAAGGACTGGCGCGCATGCACAGCGAACTGGTGGTCGATGCCGCCATCGCCGCCTTGAACGATTCCATTTGGCAAGTGCGGGCCAGCGCGGCCTTGGCGCTCAAATCGGTGCGCGCCAAGCGCTCGATCGGTCCTTTGATCGAACGCATGAAAGCCGAAGAAGGGCGGCTGCGCGTGGACTACTCCGAGGCATTGACCGAAATCACCGGTCGCGGTTTCGGCCAAGAGCTCGAGGGCTGGGTCAAATTCTGGGAGACGTTCGGCGACAAATTCGAGATCCCCACCGACGCCGATTTGGCACGCTTGCGGGCTAAGCAACAAGAGAACAAGGCGCGCTACTCGCCCCCCGGCGTGACTAATTTCGGCGGCATCGAAACGCCTAGCCGCTCGATTCTGTTCATCATCGACGTTTCGGGATCCATGGAGAGCATGATCGTCGAGAAGGAGCGCTTTCAAGACGGCGGCTATCCGGGCTACTCGCGCATCGAAATCGTGCGCACCGAACTGGTGCGCACGCTCGAGCGCCTCGAGTCCTACGTGCGCTTCAACGTCATCTCTTTCGCCACCGACGTGAATTTCTGGAAGAAGGGGCTCGTGCCGGCCAACGTGCTCAACAAATCCAGCGCCATGGATTACGCGCGCCGGCTCGAAGCCATCGGCGGCAATTCCAAGGACGACTTGGCCTCCGCGGGACTCGTCGGGTCGGCCAATTTGGGCGCGGGCAAGACCAACACCTACGGGGCCTTGATGGCGGGCTTGGGGGCTGCCGGCCAGGGCGCCAATGACAAGGAGTACGCCGTCGAAGTCGACA
>JAKFYL010000245.1 GCA_021730845.1 Planctomycetota bacterium
TAGCTGTGGCCGGGCAGCTTGACGACCGCGGTCTTGTCGCCGGCAAAGGCCACCAGGCCGTGCTTTTGGTCCTTGAATCCAAAAGCCTCGATTTCCAGCTGGCGCTTTGCCGTTTCCAGCGCGGAAATGACCACGAAATCGATGCGGTCGTTGTAGGTTGGTTCTAGCTCGCGCACGGCGGCTAGGATCTTGAGGCACATCGGTCAGGCATCGCCGATGACGTAGTAGCGCAGTTCGGGCCGCGCTGCCTGCTGCTCCAAGGATTGCGATTGGGGGGGCAGCGATTCCGGTTTCGTCGACGGCGCCTGGCAGCCCGCGGACCAAGCCAGCCACAGGCCGGCGCCTATCAGGGCAGTGGTTTTCATCGCGCCACCATACACCAGGATCGGCGGACGCGGGGCCAAAGGTCATCAGCCCTGGGCAGGCCAGCGCCCAATCTCGCGCGCCTAGGGCCCGCCCCTCTCCCGATCCCACAATCCAACCAGGGCTGCGGCGGTAGCCGCCTTCGAGCTGGACTTGCGGCGCTGCATCGATCCGTCGCGGCCCAAGATCGTCACGCTCGAAACCGGCGCGTTGAGCGCGCTGGCGTCGTTGAGCACGATCCAGTCAGCGTTCTTGCGCCGCAATTTGGCCTGCGCTCGCCGCACGCCGTCGCCAGTCTCCAGCGCGAAGGCCACCACCATGCGCGCGCCCTTGTGGCGCGCCACCGTGGCCAAGATGTCCGGATTTTTCACCAGCTCGAGCTGCGTCTGCTCGGATCCGTCGTCCTTCCTGCGCCACTTGCCGGACAACTTGCGCTTGGGTCGCCAGTCGGCCACCGCCGCGGACATGTACAACACATCCGCGGCGCGAAACGCTTTGCGCGTGGCCACGAGCATGTCGAGCGCGCTGACCACGTCGATGCGCCGCACTCCCGCCGGCGTCTCCAACGCGACCGGGCCGGCGATCAACGTGACTTGCCAGCCGCGCCGAGCCGCGGCGCGCGCAATTTCGAATCCCATGCGGCCGCTGGACTCGTTGGAGATGTAGCGCACGGGATCGACGTACTCACGCGTCGGCCCGGCCGTAACCACGCAGCGCGGAGTTTTCGCTGCTGCGCGCTTCAAACCAAACTCTCGACCGCGCGCGCGATGGCCGCCGGTTCGCACATGCGGCCCTTGCCCTCGACGCCGCAAGCCATGTGCCCTTCATCCGGCTCCATGACCTTCCAGCCGTCGCGGCGCAGGGTTTCCAGGTGCCGCACCAAGGGCGGCGCGGCGAACATGTGCGGATTCATGGCCGGACACAAAAGTCGCGGCTTCTTGGCCGGCAAGGCCAGCGCCACGGTCCCGGCCAAATCGCCGGCTAACCCCAAAGCCAGGCGCGCGATCAAATCGGCCGAAGCGGGCGCGACGATCAAGGCATCGGCCCAAGTAGCCAGGTCGATGTGATCCATGGCTGTACGTTTTTCCGGGCCATATTCCTCGACGGCCGCTGGCTCGCCGGTGAGCGCGGCAAACAACTGCGGGTCGATCAACTTGGCGGCGTTGGCGGTGAGCACGCTGCGCACGCGGTGTCTCGCCTGGGTCAGCTTGCTAGCCAAATCGCAGGCTTTGTAGATCGCGACCGAGGCGCCACAAGTCAGCACGATGTTGGCCATAGTCGATTCGTCCTGGGCTTCTAGACGTTGTGCCGCGGAGCAGCGGCCTGATCCAAACCGGCGATCTGACGGATCTCGGCCACGCAACGCTCCAAGTCGTCGTTGACGACGCGGTAATTGTACTTGAAGCGCTCGCGCCACTCGTCTTCGGCTTTCTTGAGCCGACGCTCGAGCACCTCGGGCGTTTCGGTCTTGCGCCCGGCCAGACGCTGGCGCAGCACGTCGAAATCCGGCGGCTCGATGAACACGTAGATGCCCGGTTCTCCAAGCGCCAACAACTGCAGCGCGCCCTGTACGTCGATTTCGAGCAGAAACGTTTCACCGCGCTGGAGCGCAGCTTCCATGGGTTCGCGCAGCGTGCCGTACATGTTGCCGTACACCTCGGCGTGCTCGATGAACGCGCCCTTGGAGATGCGCTCGCGAAACCATTCGCGGGTGACGAAATGGTAGTCGCGGCCGTCGACTTCCCCGGGACGCGGTGAACGCGTGGTGGCCGAGACCGAAAAGCGCACGCGCGGATCCGCCAAGAGACGCTTGCAGACCGTGCTCTTGCCGACGCCCGAAGGGCCGGAAATCACGAGCATCTTTCCGCGCGCCGAGCTCACCTCTAGCCTTACTCCACGTTTTGGGCCTGTTCGCGCAGCCGTTCGATCGCGGTCTTCAACTCGACCACGAGGTGACTGACCTCGGCATCGTTGCATTTCGATCCGATCGTATTGGCTTCGCGCAAGAATTCTTGGGTCAAGAAGTCGAGTTGCCGCCCCAGACTGCCGTCTTTCTTGAGCAAGGCCGTCAATTGTTTGGCATGGCTCTCCAGGCGCGAAAGCTCCTCGCGCACATCGAGTCGATCCGCCAGCAGCGCGATTTCACGCGCTAAGTCCGTAGGCGCCACACTGTTGCCCGGTCCGAGCAAATCCTCGACGCGCCGTTTGAGCTGCTCTTGATGGCCGCGCACGACTAGCGGCATGCGTTTGGCAATCTTGGCCTGCAAACCGGCGATGCTGCTGGCGTGATGCGCGAACTCCTTCGCCAAGGCCTTGCCCTCCATTTCGCGCATGGCGTCCAGCGCGTCTAGGGCTTGTCCCACAAGCTTGAGCAGAGCTTTGCGCTCGCGATCGGGATCGAGGCTCTCGGCTTCGGTCTGCATGACGCCCGGCATGGAGAGCACGGTTTGAAGCGGCACGGAGTCCTTCGATCCCAGCTCCTTGGCCAATTTCGCGAGTTCGCGAGCGTAGGCCTTGGCGCGCGCGTGGTCGATGCGCGCCGGACGATTGCGGGACTGTTGCGCGCCGAACACGCCCACGCCGATCGAGCCTCGATCGATGCGCTTTTTGACCAGTTCCTCCACATCGGCCTCGAGAAAGGCCAAGTCGGGAGGCATGCGCACTTTGATTTGCAGGTAGCGGTGATTCACCGCTCGAACTTCCGCGCGCAGCGACAATGTGCCCGCTTCCAGCGCGGCGGACCCGAATCCAGTCATGGAGCGCATCGCCAGTCAGGCCCCAGGCTGCGTTGTCAGGCTCGGACTGCCGGACGACTACCGGGCTTGATCGCCGGGCCGAGCCGGCCCGACTTGCACAAGGGGCACTCTTCGGGGAGCCAGGCCTGGGCTTTGACTTCCGCCAGGGCCGTGAACGCCAGGTCCTCCGCTTGGAAGGGCTTGGAATCGCCCGAGCGATTGATGATCGACGCCACGGCCACGGGCGAGGCTCCTGCGGCGCGCACGACTTCGAGCACTTCGCGCACGGACCCGCCGGTGGTCAAAACGTCTTCGACCACGAGCACGCGCTCACCCGGCTCGAAACGGAAACCGCGCCGCAACTCCATCTTCGTTCCCGCGCGCTCGGTGAACAGGGAGCGCACGTTCAACGCGCGTGCCATCTCGTAGGAGAGCACGACGGCACCAAGGGCCGGTCCCACGACGACGTCGCAGGTTTGCTGCACCTTGACCGCCAAGGCCTGGGCCAATTCCTGGGCCCGGCGCGGATGCGAGAGCACCAGGGCGCATTGGAAATAGCGGTCGCTGTGGCGACCCGACGACAACAGGAAATGGCCCTCGAGCATGGCGCTGGTTTCGCGCAGTTGCTTGAGTACTTGCTCCTGGTTCATGGCCTGCCGCTCGAAGGGATCTACGAGCACGCGAACCTAGTTCCCACTGGGCGGCGGCGCGGGCAAATCGACGCCCGCTCCGGGCATGCTATTGGGCGCGATTTCGGGGACTCCCTGTTCGTCGAGCACCGAGGATCCGGTCGCCGAGCGGTTGGCCATGTGGATCGAGAGCCCGGACACCAAGAACACAGCCGCGACGATGGCGGTAAACGTGTTGATGCCGCGCGCGCCGGCACCGAAGGTCTCGCGACCACCTACGCCCAACGCCTCGCCGAATCCGCCGCCGCGGCCTTCTTGCAGCAAGACCACCACGATCAACACGATCGAGGCCAGAACGAACAGGATGTAGAGCAGGATGGTGAGGATGGACATGGGTGAAAGTGGGTGCGGCGGGGCGGGAGAGCTTAGCGGAAGCGCGCGATGGCCAAAAAACTGTCTGGCTTGAGGGCCGCTCCCCCCACGAGAGCGCCGTCGACATCGGGAGAAGTCAGTAGGTCGCGGGCGTTCTCGGGTTTGACGCTGCCACCGTACTGGATGCGCGTCGCCTGGGCGACCTTGGGCGAAAACAGGCCCGCTAGCAGCCCCCGCAAGTAGGTATGGACGTCGCTGGCCTGTTTGGGGGTGGCGTTGAGGCCAGTGCCGATGGCCCATACGGGCTCGTAGGCCACTGTCACCTTGGCCATTTGGTCCAGCGTCAGGTCTTCCAGCCCCTTGGTCAATTGCCGGCCCACCACGCGTTCGGTGGCTTGGGTGTTGCGCTCATCCAGGGTTTCGCCCACGCACAAGATCACGTCCAAGCCCGCGCCCAACGCTGTGCGCACTTTGCGCCCGATGCCTTCGTCCGTTTCGCCGAACAGTTGGCGCCGTTCGCTGTGGCCTAGGATCACCGAGGTGGCGCCGACATCGAGCAACATGGCGGCACTCACTTCGCCGGTGAAAGCGCCGTTCGCCGCGTCGCACATGTTCTGGGCTCCCACGCGAACTTTCGACCCCGCCAACGTGCGCGCCACTTCGTCCAAGTACACGAACGGAGGAAACACGGCCACGTCGCGATCAGTGAATGCCTGACAGGCTTCGCGCAGCGCCGCGGCCAACGCGACCGCTGCGCGACGATCGAGGTTCATTTTCCAGTTGCCGGCGATGTAGGGCTTGCGATTCACGGTGCTCCGCGTGCGCGTTTGGTGCGCTGTACGTCTTTGGACACAGGCTGGGGATTTGCGGCGCGAGCAGCGAGCCCGCCGGCAAGCTGGCGCCCAAACAGCGCGCACAGACCGGCGGCGTCCTGGGCGATTTGCGCGAATTCCTCGGGAGAAACCGCTTGCGCGCCGTCGGAAAGGGCTTCCGCGGGTGCGCTGTGCACTTCGATCAACAGGCCATCGGCCCCCACCGCCAGCGACGCGCGCGCCAGGTCGCGCACCAAGTCCCTGCGACCCGCGGCGTGGGACGGATCCACGACCACGGGAAGGTGCGTGGAGCGCTTGAGAGCTGCAACCGCTCCCAGATCGAGCACGTTGCGCGTCGAAGAATCGAAGCTACGGATGCCGCGTTCGCACAGGATTACCTGCTCATTCCCGGCGTCGAGCACGTACTCGGCCGCGAGCAGCAGCTCGCGCAAGGTTGACATGAAACCGCGCTTGAGCAGCACGGGCTTCTTGGTGCGACCCACTTCGGTGAGCAACGCGGCGTTGTCCATGTTGCGCGCGCCGATTTGAATCATGTCGGCCACTTCGGCGATGGCTTCCGCGTCGCGCGGATCCAGGCACTCGGTGACGATCGCAAGGCCCGTTTCCTCGCGCACCTTGGCGAGCATCTCCAGGCCCGCGCGGCGCGTGCCTTGGTAGGAATAGGGCGAGGTGCGCGGCTTGAAGGCTCCTCCGCGCAGGCAGGTCGCGCCGCTGGCCTTGACGGCGCGGGCGATCTCCAGCAAGCGGGTGTACTCCTCCACGGCGCAAGGGCCGCCGATCAAGGACACGCTGCCGCCGCCGAAACGGGCGCCCCCCACCTCGATTTGGGTATCGGCCTGCTTGGGGCCGCGCAGGGCGCGCTCGCGTGCCGCGCCGGGATCGAGAATGGACACCACCGCGCAGCAATCCTCGAGCCGCGAGCGGTCCTGGATGCGTTCCGGTCCGGCAAGCTCCGCAATTTGGCGCGAGGCGTCCAGGAACCGGCACTGGTATCCGAGCTCGCGGGCCAGGGCCAGGAACAACTCCAAGTCGTTGGCGGAAAGGTCCTTGCGGAGGCGGAGCAGCATGGATTCCTGGGCCGGCGGGCGGCTCAGAGCCGGAAGAGTGTAGGACGGGGCCTGGGACGGGTCAAAAACCGGCCCGCCTGGTGCCTGCGAGGCCGAAAAACGGGGGCCCGCGCGCGACCAGATAGTTGCAGCGATGCCCTGGCAAGGGTGGGATGCCCGGCGCCCACGTGGGCCAACGACTTGAAGCACATCTTCTGGATCGCCCCCCTCTTGGCCGGACTCCTGCTGGCCTGGGCCATTGCACGCTCCCCAGCCGGCCAGTGGCCCCAAATGCCGGCCTTCACCCAACCTGAAGTCGATTCCGACCTGCATGGCCTGACTGAAAAGTTCGCCTCGCGGGCCAGCGCGTCGCTGGCGGGTCAGGTGGTCGACACCAGCGGAGGCCCGATCGCGGACGCCGTGGTCGTGGCGCGCTCGGGGGAACAAGCCCAGTGGACGCGCAGCGACGAGCAAGGTCGATTCGTGTTGCATTCCCTGCCCCCGGGCAAGGCGCAAGTAAGCGCATGGCTATTGGGCAAATTGCCGGCAGGCTTGGAGGTGCAGCTCCCAAGCCAAGACCTGAGCGTGGTCCTAGCGGAATCGGAATACCAAGCGGGGTCCGCGATGCCCAGCAGCAAGAGCCGCGCGCTGACGGGCCGAGTAGAAAGCTGCACGCGCGATGGCTCGCTGGGCGCGCGCCACGAAGTGCTGCTGATTCCGCGCGCCCCGGTGAACGAACTCCAGTCCGCGGTGCTGGCGACCACCATGACCAGCGAAGCAGGCGAGTTCCAATTCGACAAGCTGGCGCTGGGCTCCTACCAAGTCGTAGTGCTTCCCGAGTGGGCCCGCGGCGGAAGTTGGCCGGACCTGACCGCGCCGGCAGCGCAGTTCCTCGAATGCAGCGAACTCGAGCCGAGCACACTGACGATCCCGCTCGCCTGCGGATCCGTGCTCGCGAGCCTAGCCGACGAAGAAGGCGAACCAGTCGAAGGCGCACTGATCGTGATCCGCCCCGCCGGCGCACCAGGCAAAGTGTGGCCGACGACATCAACCGGCCCCGACGGCCGCTTCGAATTTCGCGAGTTGCCAGCCGGCAAATACGAACTCGACCTACGCGCCGGAGAAGGCTCCATCCTTGCGCTACCCGTCGAAATCTTCGCCGGCGAAGTCAGCCAACCCGACCTGCCAGCCATCGTCGTGCGCAAACGCAGTTAGGCGTAGGGCGCTGTCGACTACTCGGCGTGCCCGAGCCAGGCATCGATTTCGCCCGCATTGGACGCGGCCCAGTTACCGGTTGTCTGCCCGCCCAAGTGCAGGCCACCCAATCCGTCCGGCACTGCCACGAGAGCGTAGTCCCAGGCGCTTGTTCCAAGTTGACGCGTCTTGATGATGTTGCCGATTGGGTCGAGTTGTGAAATCCACACGTCAAAGTAGCCAAGAGCGCCGGTGCCCCAGTCTCCCCCGCTGTAGCCGGCCAAGTAGTAACCGCCTGCGCCATCCGTGGCGGCGCACATGACATCGTCGTAGCCCCCGGTGCCATGGATTCGAGACCACATCTGGTTGCCGGACGCGTCAAGCTTCACCAACCGCACGTCGTGCGATAATCCGCATTCCAAGGAGCAGTTCGACACGTAGCCTGCGCAAGCCACTCCGGCATTCCCGTCTGATATCAGTGCGCGAAACCCGTCGTCGAACGGCACTCCCGGTTGTCGCAGCCAGAGTTTATTCCCGGCGCTGTCGAAGCGCCCCAACCATGAGTCCCCGGGGCCTGTCAATGGACCGCCTAGCGCCCCGTCCGTCCTCCCACATAGGAACACTCCGCCCGACCCATCCGGGGCTATTGCATTGCACAGGTCCGCGCTGGCAGAACCGAACTGCTTCACCCAGAGTTGCGTCCCGAACGGATCGAAGCGTTTCAACCACACGTCGTAGGATCCGAGGTTGGGACCTGCAACGCTACCTAAAGTCGATCCGGCGAAGTAAACGCCGCCAACTCCATCCTCACAGGCGGCGGCCGCAAAATCGTCGTGCAAGCTGCCAAACTTGCGCATCCACAGAACGGCCCCCCTGGGGTCGCAGCGCGACAAGATGACGTCCTGACCGCCGATGCGTGGACCGCCTAAGTTGGTCTTGGTCTGGGCGCCAACGTATAGACCTTCAGCTCCATCCGAAGCGCTGCCGCGCACGTAAGAAAGCCCGGACCACAAGTGACGTGTCCACAACCTCTGTCCAGATACGGCGTAGCGCGACAGCCATGTCTGGTGTTGATCGACGATCTGCACAGTGGCAAGGACATCGCCCTGTTGCGTGAGTACCATCCCTGCCACAAAGTCGTCCTTGAAGGAACCAAACTGCGCGACCCAGGACATCGATTGAGCGCTCACAAAGCTCGCGCCATGTGAAACAACTGCCAAGGCCGAGCACGCAGCAAAGATTCTCGAGAGCATCGTGGATTCTGGCGCAGAGAAAATGCAGCCGAACGACTTAGGGCGGCCGTGGAGATCAAGCGTCCCGTTTGAGGCTACCATACCCATCGCAACTCGAATAAATGCCGGGTTCTGAGCTAGGTCACGACCGGCAGGCTCAAGAGCAAGCACGCGGAATAGGCAAGACCGGAACCAGGAAAGCACTCCTTCGGTACCCTGAGCGCATGAATCCGCTGACGCTCGCTTTGATCCAACCAGCGATGCTTTCCCTTGCTGGTTCCCT
>JAKFYL010000165.1 GCA_021730845.1 Planctomycetota bacterium
CGGCACTCCAGGCCGAGGCCAGCAAGACCAGATTTCGATACCTCATGGCGTACTGGATGGGGTACTTGGCGAAGGAATGCAGAATCTCAGGCACAGCGGGCACAATAGCCTGGGGAAGAAGCATGGGCGATTCGGATTCCCTGGACAAGTGCCGAATGGGTCCTGAGACAAGAGATTTGCGCACGGCCGGTTCGGCCTTGGGCCCCATCGCGGCAGTCGTGGGACCGACGGCCAGCGGCAAGAGCGCCCTAGCCATGGCGTTGGCAGGGGCCCATGGCGCGGAAATCTTGAGCATGGATTCGATGCAGGTGTACCGCGGCATGGACATTGGCACAGCCAAGCCCAGTGCCGCACAGCGCGGCCGGGTGCGGCACCACTTGCTGGATCTGGTGCCGTCCAGTGCCGTGTTCAGCGTCGCCGATTGGCTGGCCGCCGCCCAAGCAGCGCTCGCGGATTGCCGGGCGCGCAACGTGCGCGCGCTCCTGGTCGGCGGTACGGCCATGTATTTGGCGGCCTTGTTGCACGGGATGTTCGACGGACCGGCCGTGGACCTCGAGCTGCGCCAGCGCTTGAAATTGCAGGCCGAGCAAGTAGGGGCGAAGAAGCTGCACGAGGAACTCGCGCGCGTCGATCCGCACAGCGCTGCGCGGCTGCACCCCAACGACCAGAAACGCGTGCTGCGCGCGCTGGAAGTTTTCGAACAAACCGGGCGCACCTTGTCGGATTGGCAACAACAGGGCTGGTCGGCCGGGACTCAGAGCCAGGATCGGGGCGCGCGACTGGTCGGCGTCGACTTGGGACAAGACCGCGCCGGCGACCAGCGCATTCGCGCGCGCGTCGAGGCCATGCTCGATGCCGGCTGGCAAGCGGAAGCAACGGCGCTGCGCGCGGGCCCAGGTTTTTCGATCACGTCCAGCCAAGCGCTGGGTTACCAAGCGGTCCTCGACCTGGCGGACGGAAAAGTCACGCGCGCTGCTTGCGTGGATCAAGTGGCGCTGGCGACGCGGCAATTCGCGCGGCGCCAACGAACGTGGCTGCGCCGGTTTCCCCAGATCGCGTGGCTTGGTGCCGACGAGCCCGGCGTCTGCGGTGAATTTACCGTCGAGCAGGTCGAGCGAGCAGCCCAGGAACTGGGCTGGAAGCCGACTTAGGGATTCTTGAGCTCAAACTCGACGGCCGGCGGATCGGGGCGGAAGGCCACCTTCTTGTCGCCGGGCTGCAGCGGGTTGCTGGGATTGTCGTGGAACAAGTGCCGGCGCAGCGTCAGACCGATGCTGTTCCAATCGCGTGCGAGCTTCTGCTGGTAAGTCCCGTCCAATTCTTCTTGGTAGCCCAAGAACTGGTACGTGACCTGACCCGCGACAAAGTCGGGGTTCCAGTGGTTGCTTTCGTTTCGGGAGCTAACGCAGCTGGTGAGCGAAACGGCAATGGCGGCGGCGATCAGAGCTTTCATCAAGGCTTCCGTGGGCACGGTTGGCGGGGAGGGCAGCGGGTAAGACCGCTGCTAGGCTGCTTGGAATGATCTAGAAGTATGGACAGACCCGGGTATGGCAGTCAAGGCGCCCGGAAAGTGAGCGCAAGGCGGCCCGGGGAACGGATTGCTTTGGCGGTCGGCCTGGGCTGTCCCTAGTCTTTGAAGGACCGAGCCCGAAAGGCTTGTCCCTTGCAAGCCTCGTTCGGCGGCTCTCCAAACACCAAGCACAACAGGCCACAGGCACCATGGCTTTCCAAGCAGCGCGGGGCATGCGCGACGTCTTGCCCGAGGAGATCCCGATTTGGGAACGCCTGGAGTCGGTCGCACGCGTGCTGGCCGGGCGTTTTGGCTATCGCGAAATACGCCCTCCGCTGCTGGAGGACACCAAGCTTTTTATCCGCTCGGTCGGGGAAGTAACCGACATCGTCGAAAAGGAGATGTTCACGCTCGAAAAGGGCGATGGGTCCTTGACCCTGCGTCCCGAGGGCACGGCCGGCATAGCGCGCGCCTATCTGGAGGCCGGTTACCAGCACAAGGCGCCGCTGCAGCGCCTGTTCACGATCGGCCCGATGTTCCGCTACGAGCGACCCCAAAAGGGCCGCGAACGCCAGTTCACGCAGTTCGACGTGGAGTGTTTGGGATCCTTGGATCCGCGCCTGGACGCGGAGTTGGTCGATTTGGCGGCCCGTTTTTTCGAGGAGTTGGGACTAGAGCAAGTGGAGGTGCGCATCAACTCCATGGGCGACGGCGCCGATCGCGACCAGTACCGCGACGCGGTGCGCATGTTCCTGCTGCCGCACATGGCCGAGCGCTGCGATCTGTGCCGCTCGCGCTTCGAGCGCAACGTGCTGCGCGTCTTGGACTGCAAGAACGAAACCTGCCGCGAGCTCAATCGCGACGCCCCGCGCCTGATCGATTGCTTGACCCCTGACAACCGCGGCCACTTCGAAGCCGTGCAATCGGCCCTGACCGCCATCGGGCGTAAGGCCCAAGTCGATCCCGGCATCGTGCGCGGCCTGGACTACTACACGCGCACCGTGTTCGAACTGCACGCGCCGGCCCTTGGCGCGCGCAGCGCATTGTGTGGCGGCGGGCGTTACGACCACTTGCTGCGCGACTTGGGCGGCCCAGATTTGGGCGCCGTCGGGTTTGCCATTGGCTTCAGCGGCACACTGGTGGTGCTCGAGCAACTGGGCCTGTCGGCCAAGGTTAGTCCCAAGTTGCTCGATGTCTACGCCATCGCCGCGGACGAGTCCGCGCGCGAAGCCGTGTGGAAGCTGGCCAGCGAGCTGCGCAGCGCCGGCTTTGCCACTGTGTACGACGTGGAGCAAAAGAGCCTCAAGGCTCAGATGAAACAGGCCGGCGGCGGCGCCTATCGCTTCGCCCTGGTGCTGGGTGAGCGCGAACTCGCCGAGAACAGCGTGCAGGTCAAGCACTTGGCGACCGGCCGGCAGCAGGGAGTCGTGCGCGCAAACCTGGTGTCCGTGCTGCGAACCATGTTGCTCGAGGGGGCGTGAGCTTTTCGCACGAGCTGCACTTGGCGCGCGCGGAGGAGCGCGGGGACTGGGCGCGAGTCAAGCGCGTGGGCGTGTTCGGCGGCTCGTTCGATCCCGTGCACCGCGGTCACTGGAACGCGGCTTCGCTGGCCCAGGCTGCCTTTGACTTGGAACGCATCGTGTTCGTTCCTGCGGCGTCGCCGCCGCACAAGCCGGGGCGCAGCTTGGCCGGCGGTCCGGACCGCGCGCACATGCTGGCCCTGGCGATCACCAGCCGGCCGGACTGGTCGATCTCGACCATGGAACTCGAGCGCCCTGGGCTCTCCTACACGATCGACACGTTGCGCGAACTTCCCGGACGCTTGGGGCTTGCGCGCGACGTCCAATTGTTTCTGATCCTGGGCAACGACAACTTGCGCGGCTTCGAGCGCTGGAAGGACGTGCACGAGATCCTCGAACGCGCCAGCCCGATCGTGGTGTTACGCGACGCAAAGAACTCGTCTGCCTTGGAGAAGATTCGCACTGCGCTTGCGCCTGGGGCCGTGGCGCGTCTCGAGCGTGGCTTGCTAGCCAATGCCCCGCTGGCGATCGATGCCACCAGTTTGCGCGCGGCGTTGGCGCGCGGCGAAGCGCCCGCCGGCATGGACCCCAAAGTGGCGGCCTACGCGCGCGCGAAGAACCTGTACGTTGCGCCTCCCCAAGTTGGCCGGACAGCCACGGACCCTGCAAGCGGAGCTTGAAGGGCTTGCAGCACGCGCTGGTCGTTGCAGTGGTGAGCATCGGGCTTGCACGGATTGCAGGGAGGCTCGGACTGCTTGGGCTCGAACGCAGCGGCGATAGCGAGCCCAACCAGCGCGACGCGAAGCGAGGCGTGGCGCTGGTCGGAGGGCTGAGCTTGTTCGCGGCCTGGGCCTTGTCGGCCTGGCAGGCCGGCGCCGCCGGTCAGTCTCTGGAACCCGAACGGGCGCTCGAAAACTGGCTGGACGCGCGCCTTTCGAGCACCGGCCTGCGACTCGAACTGGCGGGGGTCAGCGCGTTGGTTGCGGCGCTCGTGCTGGGACTGGTGGACGATCGACTTTGCCTCAAGGCCGGTGCCAAGTTCGCCAGCCAATGCGCGTTGGGTGGGATCCTGGTTTGGCCGACACTCGCGGCACAACCCACTGCGCCTTTGGCCTGGGCGGTGTGCCTAGCAATCGTGGCAGCGGTCGTCGTTTCGTGCAACGTGATCAACACCTACGACAATGCCGATGGCGTCGTCGCGGGGCTGGCTGCCCCGGCACTCTGGCTGTCGTTTCCAGCTCTCGCGGTTGGATGCCTCGTGCTGCTTGCAGCGCAGTGCATGCGGCCGACGATGCGCGCGCTGCCGCGCCCGCTGCTTGGAGACAGCGGAGCGCAGCTCGTGGCCGTGACTTTGCTCATGACGCCGGCGGCCTGGCCGTGTTTGGCGTTGCCGGCGCTCGACTTGGCGCGCGTGGCGCGAGACCGCGTGCGCCGCGGCAGTCGTCCCTGGATCGGGGATCGCACGCACCTGGCTCAGCGTATCGATCGACGCCTCGGGCTAGGGCAACGCGGTCCGCTGGCCGTGGCCGCGATCCTCACGTTGGCCAATGCGCCCGCGCTGGCTTTGGCCTGGGGACTTGTGCCCACCAGCGCGCGAACCCTGGCGGCCGGCTTTGGAACAACGCTCGTTGTGTTCGGGCTCTTGGTGCGCTGGACGCGTCCCCTAACGCGCTAGGGGCAGCATCTCGACCTTGCTCGTCTGCCACAGGCGCGCGTCCAAGTCGGCCAGTTCCTGAAAATTCGGCGGGGCGGACTGTGCCAGTTGCAACAACCGCGGGCGCTCGGCTTCGAAATCGTGCTGCGAGCGCGACTCGACCCAGATCACGTGCACGCCTGACGGGGTGACGACGGGTCCGGCGAACTGCGCGCTGGGACAATCGCTCACGGCCTGCACGAACTCGGGGCCGAAACGACGCCAGGCCTCGCCGGCGACGAGGCCGCCATTTGCGGCACCTTGCACGTCGTGGCTGTGCTTGGCGATGTCCTCGAACGCAGCACCTGCTTGCAGTTCTTTGATCCAGCCGCGGGCGCGCTCCAGCATGGCCGCGTCCAGGGCCTCGATGGTCAATTCGCCAGCCGTAGCGCCCTTGGCTTGGAGTTCGGCCTTCGTGCGCAGGCGCGAGAGCAATACCTGGCGCACGCGCGTGGACAAACCGCCGGGCCCAAACTCGGTTTCGAATTGCTCGCGCAGCTGCGCCTCGTCCACGCGCCGGGTGGAGGCGACGATTTTTTGCGCTAGCAGTTCACGCTCTTTCTGGCGCCGGAATACTTGCGCGTAGGAGGCCTTGTCGTGGCCTTGGACCGCGAGCTCTTCCAGCAGGCGAGACTCGTCGCCGGAGAAGCGCTTTTCGAGCCAGGTGGTCCAGAGTTGGGACCAGGCCTGTTCGAGCTCTAGATCGCTGACGGTGACCGACAGCCGCGCAGCTTCGCGTTGCAAAAGTTCGTCTTTGATCATCTCGCGCAGCGGCCCATGACCGCTGACTTGCACCAGGTACTCGCCGTACTCCGCGCGCGTGATGACGCGCTCGTCGATGCTGGCTAGCACCTGGGTCGGCGCCGGACTCGTTTGGCGGGAGCCTGGAAGCAGCACAGCTGCGCCGGCAGCGAGCAGCAACAGCGCGCCGGAATTGGTGCACAGGGCGCGGACGGCAAGATTGCGGGTGATGGCGGTCAAAGGAATACGTTTGGTCGCGGTGAACAACTAGGTGGGCGGGCCCGTAGGGACAGCTTAGATCGGCCCCGGGGCGGGCGAAAGCACTTGTCCCTTGCTTGTTGCGCCTCCGGCCCCGGATAATCGCGCCCCATTTTCCCCGCTCTCGCCGCGCGCCACGCGCAGCCCCCCTTTCGGTCCCTTTCGGCTTTGTCGTTTCCCCTGACCGCGTTGATCTCCGACTTGCACAGCAATTGGCCGGCGCTCAAGCGCGCCGTCGCCGATGCGCGCGAGCGTGGGGTGCGGCGTTTCGTGTGCCTGGGAGATGTCATCGGCTATGGAGCCATGCCGCACGAGTGCCTGGACGAGGTCATGCGATTGTGCACGGAGCGCGCGACCGACCAGGGGCTGGAACCCGGCATCTGTTTGCAAGGCAACCACGAACACGCCTTGCTGCATTCGGCCGAAGACTTCAATCCCAACGCGCGGCGGGCCATCGAGTGGACGCGCGACGAACTGTGGAAGGCCGAACGGGACCGCGCCAGCGTTTGGTGGGAATTCCTGAGCAGCCTGGAGGCTTCCCAAGTAGAACCCGGCGCGCTGTACGCGCACGGCTCTCCACGCGATCCGGTGCGCGAATACCTGCTGCCGCGCGATGCGCGCGACGGGGAGAAAATGGCTGCCAATTTCCGCTCGATGCAGGCTTTCGAAGCGCTGGGCGCGTTGGTGTGCTTCGTGGGCCACAGCCATGTGCCGGGCGTATTCTACCAGGACGGCCGATACTTTCGGCCCAAAGGCACGCAAGGCCCCTTCGACTTGGGTGACCTCAAGCAATCCAAGGCCATCGTCAACGTGGGCTCCGTAGGCCAACCGCGCGACGGCGACCCGCGCCTCTCCTACGCGCTCTTCGACGGGCGACACATCACGTTCGTGCGCCTCGAGTACGACATCGCAAGTGCCCAAGCAGCGATCCGAGCTCAAACGGAGTTGCCCGAGTATCTGGCCCAGCGCTTGGCCCAGGGCCAATAGCCACCCGCACGCGCCGCGCAATCCTTTTCACGCCCTGCCCCTGCTCCCATTTGGACAAACGTCTTCTCCAAGCCCTGTTCCTTTCGTTCTTGGTGTTGTTTGGCTGGCAGTTCCTGTTTCCAACCAAGCGCCCGGCGACGATACCCACGCAGGCTCCGGCTGACCCGAACGTAGTCATCTCGGGCTCCGGGAATACCGTGACCATAGTTCCGGCACAGGGCCAAGCCGCGAGCGGCGAGACTGCTGCCGCGCAGCCCGCCCCAGCGCCGGCGGCGGGCCCGCGCATCGCCGAAGAATCCGAACGCACGCTCGAACTGCGCGTGGGGAGCGCTCCCGAACGCGGCAGCTACTTGGCCGTTTTCTCCAACCGCGGCGCGAGTTTGGTCAGCCTCAAGCTCGCCAGTTCGGTGGACCGCGCTGGGCTGACGGCCGAGGAACGGGCCCAGCCCGAGCATTGGACGGATTTGATCGCAGCGCTGCGCCCCGAACTTGCGGGCGGGGAACCGCTGCATTCCTTGGCTTTGACGACGGACGTGTCGGCGCGCGATTTCGAAAGCGCGGACTTGGCCAAGGGGTTGTGGCGCATGCGCGAGCTGACCGCCGCGGAAGGCGGCCTAGGAGTCGTGTTCGACTACGCTCCGGGCAGCGGTTTGCGCTACGAAAAGAAAGTGCGCTTCGTTCCCGGCAGTTACCGCGTCGAACTCGAGCTTTCCATCGAGAACCTGGCCCATCCCACCAGCGGCCAGGCCAGTTTCCGCCTTACGCCGGCCGACATCGTGCCGCGCGAAGCCGGCGACTCCTTCTACATCGAGCCGCAGGCTGTGGCTGCCGGTCGCGCCAGGCGCTCGGAGCGCGACATGGAAGTACTGCCGGAGGTCGAGTTCGTTACTCCGCCGATGTCCCCAGGCAAGCCCGGCGGATCGTTCGACGATGTGCCCAGCGCTGCCTTGTCCTTTGCCGGCGTTCACAACAAATACTTTGCCGTGCTGCTGCGCGCCGCCGACGAGTCCAGCCAGGCCACGCTGCGGGGCGCAAGCTGGCGCGCGCGCTACGACGCCGGCAGCGGCGGCCTGAAGCATGCCAAGCCTGGCAAGCTCTGGAGCCAGATCGCCACCGATGTGCACTTGGAGTTGACCGTACCTCCTCAAGGCCAGATCAAGACTTGGCGCTACCTGGTTTACGCCGGCCCCAAAGCACGCGAAGCATTGCTGACCGAGTTCGCGGACCACGAAGCCCTGCTGCGCCAGGATCTGGGCTTCTTCAGCGGCATCGCTTCGGTGCTCTTGTACGTGTTGCGCTTCTTCCACCGCTGGGTAGGCAATTGGGGCGTCGCCATCATCCTGCTCACGCTGTCCGTGCGCGTGATCCTGTTCCCGATCAACCGCCGTTCCCAAACGGCCATGTCGCGCTACCAAACCAAGATGAAGCGGCTGCAGCCGCAAATCGACGAGCTCAAGCAGCGCTACGCCAAGGATCCGACCAAACTGCGCCAAGAGCAAGGCCAACTCATGCAGCGCGAGGGCGCCTTTCCCCCGTTGTTCGGTTGCATGACCATGTTCGTGCAGATCCCGGTGTTCTTCGGTCTGTTCTCGGCGCTGCGCACCAGTTTCGATTTGCGCCAAGCCCCGTTTTTCGGCTGGATGAACGATCTTTCCAAACCCGACCGTCTGGCCGAGATCAACTTCCAGACCCATTTGCCGTTCATCGGCAACATCCAGTACTTGAACGTGCTGCCGCCGTTGATGGTGGGCTTGTGGATCCTGCAGCAAGCGCTCATGCCCAAGCCCAGCGACCCGCAAGCCGCGCGCATGCAGAAAATGATGATGTTCATGCCCGCGGTCATGGGCCTGTTCCTGTACAACTACGCTGCCGGTCTGTCTGTCTACATGATCACGCAGTCGGTTCTTGGAATCATCGAAATGAAGGTGATCAAGAAGTACTATCCCTGTC
>JAKFYL010000384.1 GCA_021730845.1 Planctomycetota bacterium
GCTGGCGGGGATCTTTGGATTCGAGCCCAAGCCGCAACTTTCCTTCCCCGAAGCTAACCTGGACCAAGCCCCCAAGATCGACTTCGGCGAGAAGAAGTAGCTGCAGCCGCCGATGCTCGCCTGGTTTGCCAGCTCGTGGTTGCTGCTCGCGCCGCTCGTGGCGCCGCAGTCCGTGCCACCAAGCGACGGTTTCGTGACGGATTTAGGCGGTCTCCTGTCCGAACAGGCGGAGGCCGCTCTGGAGGCCAAGCTAACCAGTTACAAGGCCGGCACAGGCCACGACATCGCCGTGCTGACCATGAAAGACCTGGGCGGGCAGACCGTCGAACGGTTTGCATCGGAAGTCGCGCGCACGTGGGGGTTGGGCGCCAAGGATGTGCACAACGGCGCGCTCTTGGTCGTGGCGGTACAGGAGCGCGCGGTGCGCATCGAAGTCGGGCGCGGCCTGGAGGGCAACCTGACCGACATGACTTCCGGCCGCATCATCCGCGCTGTGATCGTGCCTGAGTTCAAAGCTGGACGTATGCCCGCGGGCATCGAGCGCGGAATCGACGCCATGCTTGCCGCTATCGGCGGCAACCTCGGGGCTTTGCCGAGCGAGCCGAGCACCTCGGACGACATGTCGTGGATCCCGTTCTTGATGGCCTTGGCACTATTCGTCTTTATTGCGTCGCGCAATGCGCGCCGGCGAGGGGGCGCGCACGTGTTTCCCAGCACACCGATTTCCGGCCGTGGTTCGACGGGCCTTGGGCGCGGTTTCGGTGGCGGTTTTTCCGGCGGAATGATCGGCGGCTCTCGCGGCGGAGGCTTTGGTGGCTTCGGCGGCGGCGGGGGCTTTTCGGGCGGTGGAGCGTCGGGACGATGGTAGCGCCGCTGGCGTGGCTGACTTTGGAGGAGCGTACATGGCGCGCGGCTGGGCACGCTTTCGCAAGTCCCTTCGGCTGGTGGACGCGCCTGGTGGCCGGGCTGCTCGTGCTCGGCTTGGGCATGCTCCTGGCGCGAGCGTATTGGCAGCGACGTGCCTATCGCGTCGCACAGGCCGTGACGCCGGCGGACGTACAGCGTTTGCAAGCGGATATCGCGCGCGCCGAACAGAGCACGACGGCGCAACTAGCCGTGGTCGTGCTCGAACGCTCGGAACCGCACGCCGTCGCGCGCTGGCGTGCCGCTGTCCTGCTCGGGTTCCTTGGAACGGCAGCCTTGGTGCCCTTGCTGCCGTGGCACGATCCGCGCGCCGTGCTAGGGGCCGAGGCGACCTTGCTGCTCCTAGGCGCACTGGCGGCGTTTTTCCTGCCGGGCGTCGCGCGCGCATTCTTGACCGAACGCGAAGCCGACCGCGCGGCCGAAGAGCAGGCCGTGGTGGAATTCCATCGCCAAGGAATGGATCGCACCGCACAGCGCCACGGCGTCCTGCTGTTCGTCAGTCTTTTCGAGCGCCGCGCCATCGTGCTGGGCGACCGCGATATCGACACCAAGATTGGTTCAGACGCTTGGCTGGCGATCGACATGATCGTGGTCGAAGGGGCCCGTTCCCGGGAGTTGACGAGCAGCCTGGCGGCAGCCATCGAGCGCCTGGGTGCGGCTTTGGCGGAACATTTTCCGCGCATCCCGGACGGGCCCGTCGTTGGTGAGCTGCCTGATCGAGTGGTCGTGCGCCGCGGATAGCGGCTAGGCCTGGGCCTTATGGCAGGAAGCGAGGCCCAAGAAGGCCGCTCGAGACGGCTGGATTGAAGCTCCGGGCGCCTGGAGCTACACTGCCGGGCTCTCGCCGAGGCCCGCTTGCGGCTTTGGGCAGCCCCGGCCCGCTACCCCTGGCGTCTTCTACCGCGCACCAAAGAAGTTCGACGATGGAATTGTCCCTGCCCCAGCGCTTGCAAAAATCCGTCTCCGGTTCCTTCCACAAGACCGCACTGCTGCAAAAGCGCGTGCGCGAGCTGATTCGGGGGGCAGCCCCGCTGATCGAGACCCGCGAGCGAAATCCGATCAAGATCGCGTTCTTGGAGATGGAGCGCGGGTTGATCGAGCTGATTCCCGACGATCAGGCCCAAAACCCCGGCTCGTAGCCGGCTACCCCTGGCCGTGGATCGGCAGGGCATCGAGCCTTCATCCCAGCGGCTCGACCAGCGGCTCGCGCGTCGCGGAGGTGCGGTGGAGCTGTTGCGGGCGCCCGCTTGGCTCTTTGCACGCGCAGTGGCTTTCCGCAACGCGCTGTACCAGCGCGGATTCTTGCCCATCGAACGCATCGAGGCGCCTGTGATTTCCGTGGGCAACGTCAGCGCCGGAGGCACGGGGAAATCTCCCTTCGTAGCCTTGCTGTGCCGAGAACTCATGGCACGCGGGCGGCGTCCAGGCGTAGCTTCGCGCGGCTACAAGGCGCGCAGCGGCAGCGCAATACCCGCGGGCGATGAAGCACAGCAACTGGCGCAAATCCTGCCCGGCGTCGCCCAAGCGCAGCATCCTGAGCGTGCGCAGGCCGCGCGCGACCTGCTCGCTCGCGGCTCTGACGTGATCGTGCTCGACGACGGATTCCAGCACAGGCGACTGTTCCGCGACCTGGATTTCGTGCTGGTCGACGCCACCCGGCCGTGGGGGTTGCCGGCCTGCGCGGCCAACACTGCCACCGCGAACGGCGGCGACTTCGTCGGCGCACTGCTGCCGCGCGGTCTCCTGCGCGAACCGCTCGATGCCTTGGCGCGGGCGCAGCTGATCATCATGACGCGCTGCGACCAAGTTGCTGCGAACGTGCTCGAGCAAATCGTGCAAGTCATCGGGCGCCACG
The DNA here is from genome assembly GCA_021730845.1 of Planctomycetota bacterium. Classification (GTDB taxonomy): domain Bacteria; phylum Planctomycetota; class UBA1135; order UBA1135; genus JAKFYL01. Next base: position 2,780 of record JAKFYL010000384.1, read on the forward strand.
CTCACGGCATTCCCATCGCGCGCGCACGACATCGGCCGCTGGGCCTGACCAGTCTGAGCGATTCCCAGCGCAAGCTGAGCGTGGAATGGCTGCTCGGGCGCCAGGTCGCCTTGGTCAGCGCGATCGGCAATCCCGAGGCTTTTCAGGCGACCATCGAGCAACTGGGCGCCAAAGTGGCTTTTCACCGACAATTTTCCGACCACCACGTTTTTTCCGTCAGCGAGGCGCAGTCTCTTGCGGCGGCTTGTCGCGAGCGGGGGACAGCCCTCGTGTGTACGCATAAGGACGCCGTGAAATTGCACGCCCATGCGCCCGACTTGCCCGCGGAAAGTTTCGCTCTCGAGATCGAATTCGAGTTGCTCGCCGGACGCGAGCAACTCGCGGCGTACCTAGACGGTCTGGCCCCTTCGCGCGCCATGCGCGAACGCGCCGCGCTGCACGCGGGCCTTTCAGGATGAGTGAGCTAAGGAACTGGCCGATTCCGGCGACGGTCGTCGAAGGCGATCGGCAGGGAAGCGGGGCGCACGTGCAGTACTGGCTTGCCCGCGGAGCCATCGAGTCCCTTGGCGCCTTGCCGGGGCCGCTGCGCCGGACCTTCACCCAGGTCCTGGCGCGCCTTGCCACGCGTGTCCTGGCTCGCCCCAGCAGCAACGCGCGCAAGTACTTGTCGAGCGCCTATGGGCCCACGCTAGCTCCCGCACGGCGCGAGGAACTGGTGCGAGCGGCCTGGCGTTTCTTGGCCCTCAGCGCGCTCGAATTCCCGCGCGCGGCGGCGCGCATCGGTCGCGAAGGCGACTTGCGCTCCTTCGACGTGCACATGACCAAGGAGGTCGAGCAAGTGCTGGCCGCCAAACGCGGGGCGTTGATCGTCGCCGCCCACTTGGGAGAGGTCGAATTGGCGCCTGCCGCGCTGGCCCGCGTGGGATTCGATCCGTTCTACGTGGTTTCGCGGCCGCCGCGCAATCGCCCCTTGTCGCGCTACGCCCAGAGGCAGCGCGAGCGCCTGGGATACCGTTTGATCCCGCGCCACGGTGCTTTCGACTTGATCCCCAAGATTCTCGCCGCGGGTGGCAGCGTAGGTATGTTGCTGGACCAACGCGCGCGCGGCCGCACGGTCACGGCGCCCTTCTTCGGACGCCCGGCGGCGTGCGAGCGCTCACCAGGCATCTTGGCGCGGCGTGGCGGAGTACCGATTGTCGTGATCGCCTGCGTGCGTCAATCGCACACGTCGCGCCTGGCGCTGACTTTCCCGCGGGTGTTCACCCCTGAAGAGTTGCGCGGCAAGGACCCGCAAGAGATTGCGCAATTGCTCAACCGCGAGTTCGAGCAATTGATCCTGGCCTACCCTGAGCAATACCTTTGGCTTCACGACCGATTTCGGGAATCGGGCAGCGCGGATCGAGCTTCCAAGCGCAAGTCTGGGGGGACGGCCGCACAATCCCCTTCGGCCCTACCCTGAAATCGGCCGAATTCCTCCTCTCGTTCCCGAGCGTTCCAAGGCATGCAACCCGAGCACGATCCGTTCCCCGCCATGCGCTCCGTGCGCACCTACCCCTTGGCCTCGCGGCCGAGTCTGGTGCGGCTCTCGGACTTCTGCCAAGTACCCGAGCCGCTGCCAGGCTTTGCGTCGTTCATTGACTCCTTGCCCGACATCTACGCCGGCAAGCACTTCAAGGAACTCGTGGCGCGCATCGTCGAAGCGAAGAACCACGGGCGCCCCGTGGCTGTGGCTTTGGGCGCGCACGTGCTCAAGGTCGGCTTGGCTCCGCTCTTGATCGACTTGATGCGCCGCGGCGTGATCGATCACGTGGCCATGAACTCGGCCGGAGCGATCCACGACTTCGAGATCGCGACCTTGGGGCAAACGTCCGAGGACGTCGGCAAGCAGCTGCCGCAAGGGCTGTTCGGATTCTCCGAGGAGACCGGGCGCGGACTGGCTGAAGCGGCGCAGCGCGGTTGCCAGCCGCCGAAGGGCGCACCGGCCGGCTTCGGCCAAGGTCTGGGGCGCATGCTGATCGAACGCAAGGCGCCGCATCTGGACTACTCGGTCGCCGCCTGGGCCGTGCGCCTGGGCCTGGGAATCACGGTGCACGCGGCCATGGGCGCCGACATCGTGCACATGCACCCGGCCGCGGACGGCGCCGCCACCGGCGATGCGACCATGATCGATTTCCGCCATGTGTGCAAATTCGTCCACGGCCTGGATGGTGGAGTGTGGATCAACGTCGGCTGCGCCGTGATCCTGCCCGAAGTGTTCCTCAAGGCCGTCAGCGTGGCCATCAACTTGGGAGCCAAACTCGACGGCATGACCACGGCCAACTTGGACATGCTGCGCCAGTACCGAGCGGAGACCAACGTGGTCCAGCGCCCGCCCGGCCGCGGCATTTCCTTGATCGGACAGCATGAACTGCTGCTGCCCCTGTTGCGTCAGGCGCTGCTGTCCAAACTTCCCAAGGCGCGATTGGCCTAGAATTCCGGCTTCGACAAGCTATGCAGGTAACCGATCTGATCCAAGCACTGGCCGGCCTTGGTCGCCCGCGCATCCTGGTGCTAGGCGACCTGATCCTCGATCGCTACGTATCCGGGGAGGTCGACCGCATTTCTCCCGAAGCGCCGATTCCGATCCTGCGGGCCAAATCCCAAGAGGACCGCCTGGGCGGCGCGGGCAACGTGGCCGCCAACTTGCGCGCCATGGAGGCCAGCGTGGAAGTCGTCGGCGTGATCGGGGACGACTCCCTGGGCCGCCGCATGTGCGACATGCTCGGCAAGGACGGCATCGAAACCTCCGGTGTGCTGGTCGACGCTTCGCGACCTACGACCGAGAAGACGCGCCTGGTCGCGGGCACCCAGCAAATCGTGCGCGTGGACTGGGAGGATGCTCGGCCGGTCGATTCCAAGTGGGCCGGGCGCTGCCTAGAACTGTTGGCGAGTCGCGTCGCCCACGCCCAAGCGTTGATTCTGTCCGACTACGGCAAGGGCGTGCTGTCGAGCGAAGTGCTCGCCGGCGCGATTCGCTTGGCGCGCGAGCACAAGGTGCCCGTGCTGGTCGATCCCAAAGGCAACGACTACCGCCGCTACCGCGGCGCGACGCTGGTCACGCCCAATCGCAAGGAGGCCGAGGAAGCCCTCGGCCGCAAGTTGGCGGCACTCGACGAATTGCCCCGCGCGGGAGCGGACTTGCTCGAAGTCGCCCAATTGGAGGCGGTGGTGATCACGCTGGGTCCCCAGGGCATGTTCCACATGCACCGGGGCGGCGCGACCAAGCACGTACCGACCGTGGCCAAATCGGTGTTCGACGTCACCGGCGCCGGCGATACGGTGATTTCGCATCTGGCCCTCGGGCTGGGCGCGGGCTTGACACTGGAAGTCGCGGCGGAGCTCGCCAATCACGCCGCCGGCATCGTGGTCGGTAAGCGCGGTGCGGCGTCGGTGACGCGCGCCGAGTTGTTCGACGCGCTGGATGCAGCCGCCGGACGCTTGTCCCAAGTACGCGCCAAGATCCTCGAGGGAGAAGCCCTCGTGCGTCGCTTGGCCGAATGGCGCGCCCAAAACTTGCGCGTCGTTTTCACCAACGGCTGTTTCGACATCTTGCACGCCGGTCACGTGGACTATTTGCGTTTCGCGCGCGCGCAAGGCGACGTGCTCGTCGTGGGCGTTAATGACGACGCCAGCGTGCGCCGGCTCAAAGGGCCGACACGACCCGTGAATCGACTGGAAGATCGTTTGGCGGTGCTTTCGGGTCTGGAAATGGTCGACGCCGTGGTTTCTTTCGCGGAAGACACGCCGGCCCAGATCATCGAGCGCATCACGCCCGCAGTCTTGGTGAAAGGCGAGGACTGGCGCGACAAGGGCGTGGTCGGTCGCCAGTGGGTCGAATCCCACGGCGGCAAGGTGGTGCTGGCGCCTTTGCTGCAAGGTCGTTCGACGACCGCCATCCTCGAGCGCTCCTGCGAGACCCAGCCGCAAGCAAAGAGTCGGCCCTAGGGCCCACGTTCTTGGTCTGGGCCGGCTAAGGCTCGATGGCGAAGTGCAGCGCGTCCGAAAGTCCCGAAGTGAACCCCGAGGGGTCAAGCGGATCGCGCATCCAGTACTGGGCATCGACCAGCGTTCCGGCGACCAGGCGCGGATCGCTGCCGCTTTGGATGTAGTCGTTGAAGTCGAAGGAGTACAGGCCCGAGCAGTCGTCCGGCGGCGGGTTCCCGCCGGCGAATTGCACGGCTGTGCGCACCAGGGGGCTTTCGACGCACAGCGTCCCACCCTGGAACGGCAGGGTTTGGAACGCGAGCCCATAGAACAACAGACCCGGCTTGTTGTTCAGCACGAAACGGGCCTGGATGCGAAACGGGGCGAGCAGGCTCGCGCTGGGAGATCCAGTGAACTGGACCTGCGGCAGGCAACCCTGGCTGTTGATCTTGGCCGTGCAGTACACCTGAGGTGACGCGCCGGCCAAGGTGCGCACGAACACACGCTCGACGAGACCCGCGGGTTGATCGACGAAACTCAGCGAACTCGAATAGAAACCGACGTGCTTGCCATCGGCCGAGAGGCTTCCGCCCAGCGAAGGTTGCTCGCCTTGTTGTGCCTGCTGCCCAAGGCTGGCGCGCAGCACCGAGTTCGAAAGGCGATCGCGGACGAAGACGTCAAACGTGTCGTTGGTGTCGCCCGCCGCGTACACGTTGGACGGACTGATGAAGCTGACAAAGCGCCCGTCGGCGGACAAATGGGCTCGGAAGCTGGGGTAGGTTGGGCCTTGGGCGCCGCTGGCGCTCTGGCTCGCGATTTCCATGGTGCCGCTTTGCGTATCGAACAAGAACGTGTCTGGTTCCAGGCCGTTCTGGTCGTTTGGCACTAGGTTTGGCGCGTTGCTATGGAATGCCACCAAACGTCCATCGGCGCTGAGCACGGGCCATACGCTTTGATTCATCGAAGGCGAGCCGTCGAATCCTTGGCAAGCATTGAGAGTCGTCCCAGCCACCAGGTCCCGCACCGCAACTACGAGGTTGGCCGAATTGTTCGGCACCATGTTCTGCGCGTAGCTGTGAAACGCCACCACGCGACCATTGGCCGAAATGCAGGGGGCAAAGGAGCTGTTCGTGGCGGTCGCTCCATTCCACGTGGCGCTGACGAGCGTGGTGGTCTGCAGCTTGCGATCGCGCACGAAGATATCGACCGCCAGTGGGGCATCGACTAGCACGAGATCGCTGGCCCCCGAGGCAAAGGCGACATAGCGGCCGTCCGCTGAAATGGAAGCTTGCATCGAATCCGCGTTGGCGCTGGCACCCGAGAGCCCGACCGAAATCAACTCCACCTGACCCGTTTGTCGATCGGCGACGAAGACGTCGCCCAATCCGTTTTGGTCAAAGGCAATCAAGTTCGATGCGAAGGAGTGGAAGGCCACGAACCGCCCGTCCTCCGAAAGTGCGGGGGCATGGGAACTTTGATTGGACTCCAGGCCGCCCAAGCCCATTGAAATGCGTTCCGTGGCGCCCGAGGCGGGCACAAAAACGTAGACGTCCCAGAAGTTGTTGTGGTCGAAGGGGAAGACCAGGTTGCCGGCTTCGCTCTCGAAGGCCACGGTCTGACCGTCCATCGAGAGTGCGGGCTGCCGCGACGCGAAATTGGGCAGGCCGCCGTCGTAGGCAACGCTGGCATGTGCCGTTGTTCCCTGCGGGAGCGATACATCGACGGCCAGAATCGAAACGCACAGAGTGAAGAGGAGCTTGCGCATGGGTGACCTCTCGGCCGATGGAAACCAGTCGTACCTGACCGCTCACGCCCCAAGCGGGTCCTTTGGGCCAAGGCGGAACCGTCGAGTACCCAGATCGGACGCTCCGCATTGTCTCATCTGGGCCCGGGCCGAAGCCAGGG
>JAKFYL010000229.1 GCA_021730845.1 Planctomycetota bacterium
CAACATGCGCCAAGGACGCACAAACCTGGCCCCCCGGGGTAGCCGCCGCGCGGCGGCTACCCCGGGGGGCCAGGTTTGTGCGTCCTTGGCGCATGTTGATACCCGATCGCGCGGCGCCGCGGCAAGATCCCAAGCTGGGAAGCCGTGAACCGGGCCCCGCCGGCAGTAGGAATCCTGACCCCAGGGCCCCTTGTCCAAGGCCCTGACGAAAGCAGCGCCTGTGTGAGGCTTGGAATGCGCAATTGCGCCGCAGCGCCCCACCTTGGCCCATACTGGGCAGCTTGCGCTACCCGGTGGGAAACTAGGGGTCAGGTTCGCTCGGTAGGCTCGACGTAGACTTCCTGCAACGATCATCGATAGGGCCCGGTAGGCCAGGTACCCCACTGCTCGGCGCCAGTTTCCAAAAATCTGGTCGCAAACGAGCCTGCGCCTGTCAGCCTTCCCACCCGTTCCCGATCCTGGGCGCGGGCGCCGGCAGCACTCTTCTCCGCTTGAACTCTCCGTCCACTTCACCCGTCCCGACCAACCGCCCAGCCGTCGTGATCGGCGTCCTCGGCGGCATCGCCTCCGGCAAGAGCTGCGCAGCCAAGGCCCTCGCCGGGCCGAGCGGCGTGGTCCTCGACGCCGACCGCATGGCCCGCGAGGTCCTGGAGAGCGAAGCCGTGCGCGCCTGGCTGAAGCAGCGCTTTGGCGCGTCCGTGATCCTGCCCTCCGGCGCGGTCGATCGTCCGCGCCTGGCCCAAGCCGTCTTTTCCGATCCCAGTGCGCTCACGGAGCTCGAGTCGCGCATCCATCCCATCGTGCGCGCCCAAATCGTCGCGCGGCTCGCGGCGGAGCGCGCCAATGGGACGCCGCGCATCGTGCTCGACGTTCCGCTGCTGGCCGAGCACGCCGCCCAGACCGGTTTCCTGGCCGAGTGCCAGTTGATCGTGTTCGTCGAAGCGCCCGCGCAGCTGCGCCAAGCGCGAGCCCGCGAGCATCGCAATTGGACCCAAGGCGAGTTGGCCGCGCGCGAAGCCCAGCAGCTGGCAGTGGAAGCCAAGCGCGCTTTGGCGCACTATGTGATCCCCAATACCGGCGATTTGGCCGCACTGGAGCACGCCGTCCAGGACGTGCTGCAGCGCGCAGGGCTGGAGGGGCCAAGGAGCCGGGCATCGGCGGCCGCGCCCCCCATCGACCCAAACCTGCCTGGAAATACAGTTCCCTGATCTATGCCCATGAGAAGCAAGCGCAATCGATTCAAGAAGCCTTTCCACAGACCGCCTGGCGGCAACTTCGGCACGCGCAACCCCGAACAGGTTTGGATCGATTTCAGCCAGTTGCCGCGCGACCTGCCCGAGGAAGAGCTGGCTTTGCTCATGGACAAGCTCAAGCCGGCCAAGCGCGGAAAGGCCAAGGAACCCACCGATCACTCCGATTTGCTGGGACTGTCGCTGGCCGACCTGCATGAAATCGCCGAGACCGAAGAAGTAGGCAATCTGGGCGGTCGGCGCCGCGACGAAGTGATTTTCGAGATCGTTTCGCACCGCATGCAAGGCGGTCAGCCGGTGCGCGCCCTGGGTGTGCTCGAGGTCACCAAGGAAAACAACGCTTTCCTGCGCTCGCCCAAGTACGCCTACATGCCCAGTAGCGAAGACCCGTTCTTGCCTCCTTCGGTGGTCAAGCGCTACGGCCTCGCGCCGGGCATGACGGTGCAGGGCTTGCTCCGACCGCCGCAGGAGGGAGAAAAGTACTTGGCCCTGGGCACGGTCGAAGAAATCGACTTCCACCCGCCCGAAGAAGCCGCTACGCGGGCTCAATTCAAGGATCTGGTGCCGCTCTATCCGCAGGAGCGCATCATCCTGGAGGGGACCGAAGAAAACCCGCTGGAAATGCGCATCGTCGACCTGATCACGCCCATCGGTCTCGGGCAACGCGGTCTGATCGTTGCGCCGCCGCGCACCGGCAAGACAGTGCTGCTCCAGATGTTGGCCAAGTCGATCGTCAAGAACGCGCCGAATGCGCATTTGATCATCCTGCTCATCGACGAACGCCCGGAAGAAGTCACCGACTTCGAGCGCATGATTCCCGAGGGCGACCGCGAAGTCGTCAGCTCGACGTTCGACGAGCCGGCCTGGCGTCACATCCAAGTGGCCGAGATGGTCATGCGCAAGGCGCGCTCCCTGGTGGAAGCCGGCGAAGATGTGATCATCCTGCTCGACTCGATCACCAGGCTGGCCCGTGCTTGCAACATCGAGGCGCCTTCGAACGGCAAGCTGCTATCGGGCGGTATCGAGGCCAGCGCGCTGCAGATGCCCAAGAAATTCTTCGGCTCCGCCCGCAAGCTCGAAGACGGCGGATCGTTGACCATCTTGGGAACGGCCTTGATCGAAACCGGGTCCAAGATGGACGAGGTCATTTTCGAAGAGTTCAAAGGCACCGGCAACATGGAGCTGGTTTTGGAACGTCGTTTGGCCGACCGGCGTATCTTCCCGGCGATCGACATCAACCGCTCTGGCACGCGCAAGGAAGAGTTGCTGTTCACGCCCGAGGAAGTGCGGCGCGTGTGGATGCTGCGCAAGGTGCTCAATGAACTGGACCCGGTGGAGGCCATGGAAATGCTCGTCCACAAGATGAAAAAGACGCGCTCCAACGCCGAGTTCTTGCTAACCATCGGAAGCTGAGCCTCTAGCCGCGGCCGGCAGCCGGCGCGCGCCCCTAGCTAGACGGAACGGCGCTGCGCCGACGCCGAGAGCGCGTTTTGCAGCAATTCCAGTCGCGCGCGATCGAAAAGCAAGAGGCGCAGTCGCTCCCAGGGACTCACGGGCCGCAGCGCCGGATCGTCAGCGTCGAGCTCGAGCAACTTGCCGCTGGGAGTGCACACGCGCAGGCTGCCGCGCGGATCCGCTTCGACCACCATCCAGTATTTGCACACCGTGTACTCGTAGGTCTCACCGTGGGGCGCGGGCCGGACCGTGCGCGCTCTCGGTCCGGGATGGGTCGAGTGCTTGTGTTTCTCGTAGGCGACCAGGTCGCGCGGGCGAAAGCGTTGCTTCAAGGGACAGGTAGCGATTCGAGCTGCATACAAAAACTAACCCACGGACGCCGATTCTGTCAGGGGTCAACGGTCGGTGTGAGCCTCAGGAAGAACGGACGACCCACTTGCGCCGGCCTGCGCTTCGAGCAGTTCCAGGGCGCGGCCGATGCGCTCGAGCACGAGGCGATCTTCGGCCAAGGCGGCTTCGAATGCCTGGCGCTCCAGGCTACGCAACTCCTCCAGGATCGCTTGGCGGAACTTTTCCGCCGGGCCTTCGCCGGCCAGTTCCAGCAGATCCAGCAGCGACTCGACCGACACTCGCCAGGCTTCCTTGGTCACGGGCATGGCTCAAGTCTCCTCCGCCGGCGGCGGTAGCTGTGCCGGTAGGCTCTCCAGGGCCCCTGCGGCGAGCCCCCGATCGGCGAACGGGTCCAGGTCTTCAGGCATCGGCATTCCGACCGCCTTGGCGAGTTCGCGCGCTTCCTCCAGCACGTGGAGCTGCTGCTGCTGGAGGGCTGTGAGTGCCCTCCAAAGTTCGCCTGTGTGCCCGCGGGCGCGTTTGTGGTTGTTGCGTTCCACGGCCAATTCCGCGATGAGCATGTCCGCCCGGCCGCGCAGGATGTCCCGTTCGCCTTCGAGGAAGCGCACGGCATTGCGCAGCCATCCGCGCTCGGCTGCGAGCGTTTCGCACAACAAATCGGCTTGGCCGCCCAGCTCGCGCTGGTCCGCCAGCTCCTGGCGCAGTTGGCTGGCTTGGCTGGCCTGGCTGCTGGCCTGGCGCAGGGCGGCGCGCATTTGGTCTTGGGCTTGTTGCAGCAGCGCAGTTCCAAGGGCCAGGGAGAACGGGCCGGGCTCGGCTTGGGCGTGGGTTCTCAGGAGACGCGCCAGTACGGCTGCGACGCGGCGCTGCAGGGCCCCAAACGAGGCTTGCTCCAGGGGCACGGTCGGCTCGCCGACGTCCAAACTGGGCGGCGGCGCTTCTGGAATCGCACGCAGGCAGGCTTCGAGCCAAGCTTGCAGATCGGTGGTGGCTGTCGCGCCCAGGACCGAAGCTTCGTCCCGCCAAGCGGCGAGCACCGCGGCGGAGTCGACCGCCAGGCGCGGAATCGCCAGTTGGTCCGCGGCTGCCAGCAGTGCGCGGCCAAACGCCTTTTGTGCCGCGCGCTCGGAAGTGGCGCTCTGCTGCCCGCCGACATCCTCCGTGGTAGCCGCGATCACGAAGGCCGGACGCTCGCGCTCCAAGATGTGCGTCAAGGCCTGCTCCAAGTCGTGCTCGTCGTAGCCAATGGACTTGGCTTGGGCATCGGACGCATGCCAATGCAGCGCGATCACGGTCGAGGTGTCGAGCTCGGCTCGGCGCTCGAATAGGCGCGCGGTGGCCGGGTCGAGCTCGTGCCAGAGAAACACTGGGTCGAGCCGCAGACGCGCGCAGGTGTCCGCAACGTGTGCGAAGCGGCCGCGGTCCGAGTCGGCGGCAAGATCGACGCTCCAAAGAAATCGCATACGCGGCTGGGCCTGGTGGTTGTGCACTGCATCGACAGGCGCGGACCAGGACGTGAATCGATTTGGCCGGCAATCGCAGCCGCGAGACGACCGGACGGTGTCGGCAACCAGGAACACTTTTCCCAAGCGTGCTCGAGCAACGAGGACGATTGCCGGGTGTAGCCGTGCTTCCAAGCCGCCTTGACCGCGTTCTGGAGGGTACCCTTGGGCATATGCAGACGCCCCTCAGCCAACGCGCCAGCCTGGAGCGCGCCTACGCGGCGATCCAAGCTGCGGCGTTCGAGAAAGCCATCGAGCTGCTCGAATTCGACGTCAAGCTGCACCCCAGCGATGCGACCGCCCAGGGACTCTTGTCCCAGGCGCTGCTGGGTTTGGGCCGCGTCGAGCCGGCCCTGACCCACGCACGCCAAGCTGTGCAACTGGCGCGCACCGAGCCGCTGGCATTGTGTGCCTTGGGAACGGCGCTGGAACACGCGGGACGCCCGCAGGAAGCGCTGCTGTTCCTCTCGGAAGCGGTGCAACTCGACCCGGCCAATTTGCCAGCGCGCGCAGCTCGCGCGGCCGCGCTGCTGGCCATGGGCCGTTCGCGCGAGGCGCTGGCCGAGAGTCTGCGCGCGCTTGAACTGGATCCCACCAACACCCTGGCGATCCATGTGCGCGTACGCTCCCTGCGCACCTTGGGACGCGCCGGCGAAGCCGATCGCAGTGTGCGCGTCAACGTCAAAGTCAAACGCTCCCCGGCGCAAGAAAAACCGCGCCGCGCAGGCCATTCGCCGCGGCCGGGCGCCTAGCGACGCATGCCACCCGCCCTTCGCGCGCGAGGTGGACGCAGAGCCTTGGACGTTCAACAGGGCTAGTGCATGAATGCGCCGCCGTTGACGTCCATGCCTTGGCCTGTCACGCCGAGCGCGTCGACCGAAATCAGCCAACGCACCAGACCGGCTACATCTTCCGGTTCGCTCATGCGTCCCAGCGGCACCTGAGACATGGCCTGCTTGTAGGCCTGGGCCTTGCTGATGCCCATGCCCTTGGCCATGGCTTCCAGGCCCTCGTGGGCCATGTCGGTTGCCACCCAACCTGGGCATACGGCGTTGACGTGGACGTTGGAAGGCGCAAGTTCCATGGCCAACGCGCGCACCAGCCCCAAGAGGCCGGCCTTGGAAGCGCAATAGCCGCTGTAGCCGGAAACACCGATGCGAGCCAAGATCGAAGCGATGACTACCAAGTGACGCGGATCGGGACCCGACGCCAAGTGCGCTTGTGCCTGGCGCATGCAGGCATAGGTGCCCATCAGGTTGGTTTGAATCAAGTCCTCGAAGCGGTCTTTCTTGCCAGGCGCGTTGGCCCCGCCGATGCCGGCGTTGGCAATCAAGATGTGCACCGGTCCGTGCTCGGAAGCCGCGTGGGCAAAAGCCTGGACGACTTGTACTTCGCGGCGAATGTCGCAGCTCTCGACGTAAACCTTGGCAGCACCCTCTTTCAAGGCCAGCGATCGAGTCTCTTCCAGTCGCGCCACGTTGCGCGCCAGCAAACTCAAGTAGGAACCCTCCCGAGCCAGGCGCAGGGCGATCGCGCGACCAATGCCGGTCCCTGCACCGGTGATCACGATATGCCGCGGGCTGGCCGCCTTGGTCGGGCGAGCAGCGCCGGCTCGCAGCGGCTCGGAGCGAACATCTTTGACGGTAGAAGTCCGACTGAGAGTCTTCGGGCGTTTCATGGGGAGTGCTCCAACATGTTCATCCGGCGTGGGAGGTTCGCTCGAGCCAGCGCTCGCAATCGATGGCCGCCATGCAACCCATGCCGGCGGCCGTGACGGCTTGGCGGTACACGTGATCGGTGATGTCCCCCGCCGCGAACACGCCTTCGACGGAGGTGTAGGTGCCCGAATGCACCTTGAGGTAGCCCACGTCGTCCATGTCCAACTTGCCCTGGAACAAATCGGAGTTGGGACGGTGCCCGATGGCGATGAACAGCCCGTCGGCGCGCACGTTGGTCACTTCCTTGTTGCGCGTGTCGCGCAGCTTGACCGATTGCAGCTTGCCTTTGCCGTCGTCGCAGGCCTCGACCACTTCCTTCCACAGCAACCACTCGATCTTGGGGTTCTTGCGCGCTCGATCGAGCATGATTTTCGAGGCCTTGAACTGTTCGCGGCGGTGCACCACGCTGACCTTGCTGGCGAACCTAGTCAGGAAATTGGCCTCTTCCATGCAGGTATCCCCGCCCCCCACCACCAGCACTTCCTTGTTCTTGAAGAAAGCCCCGTCACACGTTGCGCAGGCAGAAACCCCGCGGCCCATCAAGCGCGTTTCGCTTTCTAGGCCCAGCAGTTTGGCGCTGGCGCCGGTGCACACGATCAAAGCCTTGGCCGTGTGCACTCCGGCATCCGTCTCCAGGCGGAACGGCCGCGCGTCCAAGTGCACGGCGGTCACGGTTTCGAAACGCACATCCGTGCCAAAGCGCTCGGCTTGGCGCTTGAATTGCTCCATCATTTCAGGCCCCATGATGCCGTCGGGATAGCCGGGGTAGTTCTCGACTTCGGTGGTGATGGTCAGCTGACCGCCCGGTTGCATTCCCTCCAGCAGCATGGGCTTCAAGTTGGCTCGCGCAGCGTAGATGGCGGCCGTGTATCCGGCGGGTCCGGAACCGATGATGATCAGATCGCGTGCGCTGTCCATGGAGAGTCGGGTGCTTGGAGGTGGGCTGCGGCGTAGGCCTGGGTCGAGGTGGACGAAGGGGGCCCAAGTATCTTAGGCTCGCCGCGGCCCCACGAGGGCCGGAAATGTAGCGCTTGGATACCGCGGATTGCGATTGGTGGCAGACGGCACTCGAAGACCTGTGCACGTCGGTGCGCGTAGCCGCGCGGCAAGCAGTGCTGCAAGCCAGCCGCACAGGGGACTTGCGTCAACTGGGCCAGTCCGCGCGCGAAGGCGCGGGCGATACGACGTTTGCCTTGGACGAATGCGCGGAATTGGCCGTGGATCGTTGGTTCGATGCCGTGGCGCGCGAACGCGCACTGTCCTTGCTCACGGAAGACACCGGCTGGCGCCACCGCGGCCCGGATGGGCGCGGAAAGAGCCGCGAACTGTCCGCTTTCGACCATGGCGGACCGCGCATTGCCCTGGACCCCATCGACGGCACGCGCAATGCGATGGCCGATTTGCGCTCGGCTTGGAGCGTAGTCTCCATGGCGGGCCCTGGTGCGGACGCTCCACGCCTGTCGCAATTGGTCTTGGGAATGGTCGCGGAGATTCCTGACTCGCGTGCGCACAGCTACCGCATGCTCTCCGCCCGCAGCCAGGGGCCCTGCGAAATCGTGCAGCGCGAATTGGACGGAGAGCACACGCAATTCCGTCGCGTCTTGTGCGTCGACGACGACAGCCGACCCGACCACGGCTACTTTCCCTTCTTCCGCTATGCCCCCGCCCTGCGTCCGGCCATCGGCGGCTTGGAACGCGACTTCTTCGCACGAATCGCGCGGCATGAAGGCGCGGACACCAGTCGCTGCTACGACGACCAGTACATCTGCAACGCAGGTCAGTTGGTGCTCCTGGCGCTGGGTACCTACCGCAGCATTTTCGACTTGCGCGGCACCGTGTCGCGGGCGCTGGGCGTGGCCCAAACCACCTCCAAGCCTTACGACATTGCCGGCGCGATCCTGTGCGCGCGCCGCGCGGGCTGTGTGGTCGAAGCTCCGCCCAGCCGCGCAGCAGCACAGCCCCTGGATTTTCCCATGGACTGCAGCACGCACGTCGACTTCATCGGTTGGGTCAACCGCGGCACGCGCGCCCGGCTCTTGCCGCATTTGGCCGCGGCGCTGGGCGCGGCCGGTCTGCACTAGAACGAGATCATTTGCGGCCGCGCCGTTTGGCCGGCAAGTTCGCGGCGAGCTTGTGGTCCGTGGTGGGCGCCTGACGACCCAATTCCAGATAGAAGTACAACGTGGCGATTTCGCGCGGCCCCATCTGCAAACGCACTGCCGACCAGGGCATCTGAGACGGGCCGAACGGTGCCCGCGCCGTGGTCGGTTGCAACTCGCACAGCACTTCGCCCAGCAA